>CAUTEL010000032.1:0-10678 GCA_963537185.1 uncultured Oribacterium sp.
AAAGTATATAGTTTAAAACGAGAAATCTTAAAAACAAAAGAAATCGCTGTAAAACCCTGTAAAGAAGAAACTGTAAGAAATTAGGATAAAGGAAAGTTATAAAGGAGAAGCTATGGCAAAGCACGGACTAGGGAGAGGCGTAGACAGTCTTTTCGCTGCCAATCCCGAAAAAATAGAAAAAAAAGAGGCAGGAGAAGAAGCAAAACTCTTAAAGATTTCCCTGATACAGGCAAATCCATCACAGCCCAGAAAGCGTTTCTCCGATGAAGAGTTGAAGGAGCTTTCCGAAAGTATTAAGCAGTTTGGAGTGATTCAGCCCCTTCTTGTAAAAAAGCAAGGTCCGATTTATGAGATTATTGCAGGAGAAAGACGATTCCGCGCGGCAAAGCTTGCGGGACTTGCAGAAGTGCCTGTTCTTATCCGGAACTATGATGAAAAGCTGAGTAAGGAAGTTGCCATCATTGAGAATATTCAACGAGAAGATTTAAATGCGGTGGAGGAGGCACTGGCCTATCAAAGCCTCATTTCGGAATATGATTTAAGTCAGGAAGAGCTTGCAGAAAGGCTGTCGAAAAAGAGGACAACAATTACCAACAGTCTACGCCTTTTAAAGCTGGAAGAGGAAATTCTGAACTACATTCGAGAAGGGAAACTGAAGGAAGGGCATGGAAGAGCTCTTCTTTCTATACCTGAAGGAAAGCAGCGTCTTGCACTGGCCAAAGAATGTGTGGAGAAGAAGCTCTCCGTTCGGGAGGTGGAAAAGAGAAGTCAAGAAGAGACCCCTCAGAAGAAGAAAAAGAAATCGATTCCGAAACAAATGGCAAGTATTTTTAAAGACCTGGAAAATAGAATGGGAGAGAGCCTTGGCACAAAAGTTAAGATTATTCCCAGAAATGAGAATAAGGGCAAGGTAGAGATAGAATATTATTCCAAGGAAGATTTAGAACACCTCTACGATTTGCTGGAGGGAAAGGATAGAGTATAAATGGGCACAGCAAATACTATAATGGAAAACTATTTACCGCTTATTCTGCTTATTTCCCTGCTTATTTCTCTGATTTCCCTGTATCTCGCCTTGAGAGCGGATATAAAATATAAAAAACTGTACCGTCAATACGATTATTTTATGCGGGGGAAAGATGCGGAAACTCTGGAAGATTATTTTGTAGAGCTGCAACGACATGTAGAAAAGTCTGAAGATATTCTGGAGGACCAAAGAGAGATGCTGAAGGTGCTGCATAACAACAACAGAGTTTCCTTTCAGAAATCAGGTATTATTCGTTACAATGCGTATAAGGGGCTTGGAGGGAATCTCTCCTTTGCGTTTGCTTTATTAAATTATGACAATACGGGCTTTGTACTGAATTCTGTTCATTCCAATGAGGGAAGCTTTCTTTATATCAAGGAAGTGGAGGAAGGAAGTACAACAGTTGAGCTTAGTGCGGAAGAAAAGCTTGCTTTGGAAGAGGCGCTGGGCTATAGGAAGAAAAAATCCATAAAAGCGGAAAAAGAAAAATAAACCGGGAAAGTTTAAGGAACGGCCGGAAAATGTAATGTAATAAAACCGGGAAAGGAAGCTCTGTGAACAACGGATTTTATAAAAAAAAGAAGCTTTGGAGTAAAAGAAAAGTAAGAACCACTATATTGGGCGGCATATTTCTTGTCGCTCTCCTTTTTTATTTTATTCATGCCTATCGGTCTATGGACAGAAACAGTAGAATTTATGCCAATATGGGAGAATCAAAGCTACCCTATGTGTATATGCAAATGGGAGAGAAAAAAATAAATCCGCTTCACGGTTATTATCAGGAAATGAGCGGATCAGCCGTCCGAGACTGTGTGGCGGTACTTCCAAAAGACAGAAAGCTGGTACTCTTTGCAGCCTTAAAAAAGACTTCCATTGAAGCCGCCTACTATGATATTCGTAGTCTTGACGGTAGTGAATTGATTGAAAAAGACGGAAAAGCAGAGCTGGAAAAGACAAGTGAAGGAGTTAAAATTACTCTTCCTATTCAAAACCTGATTCGAGAGGGGAAGGAATACCAATTGCGTCTTCGCTTGGATATGGGGGAAAGCAGCATATACTATTACAGCCGTATCCTTCTCGGCAAGGAGAAAATGGCGGAGGAAATGCTTGACCTCGGAGAAAGCTTTACGAGAAAAACATTTTCCAAATCGGAAGCAAGATCACTCAGTACATATCTCGAGTCCGGAGACAGTATGGATAATTCTGATCTTTCTCATGTAAATCTTCACTCTTCCTTTCAACAAATCACCTGGGGAGAAAGCGGAATGAGCTTGGACGGAGACATGGAGCTCAGCCTGAAAGAAATCAACGGCATAATGGGTCTTATACAGATTCGCTATGCTACAAAAGCCAATGATATAAACGGAAATACAAGAAGATTCTATAATGAAGATAACTTTGTTATGCGCTATGACAGCCAAAGAATCTACCTTATGGATTTTGACAGGCGAAGCACGGAAATTTTTGATACACAAAAATTCCGCTTTCAAGACAAATCTATTATTCTAGGTATAGATAGTGCAGAACAGATGCAGGGAAAACATTCGGAGAACAAGGAATTTTATGCTTTTTCCAAGGGAAATGCGCTTTACCGCTTGAACAGCGAAGGAGTTCTGACTCGTATTTTTACTTATCTCACTGAAGAAAATAACAGCTTCCGGGGAGATTTCCTTTCTCACGGCATTCGTCTTATGGAGGTAAAGGATAACGGAGATGTAGATTTTCTGGTTTATGGCTATATCAGCAGAGGACGCCATGAGGGCTATACGGGAATCGTTTTTTATACCTATGACAATTCGGACAATACGGTAGTAGAAAACTTTTTCCTGCCTCTGGAGGAAAATAAGGAAGAACTGGAAGAGAGTCTGAATTTTCTTTCCTACCATGCCGGAAATAAAATGTTTTACCTCTATTACGGAGGAACAGTTTACGGAATTGACACGAATAGCTTTGAGGTAATGACTTTAGTTTCCTCCTTGCAGGAAGGGGAACTGGCCTCATCCGTAAGCGGACAGTATTTGGCCTATGAAGAAAAAAGCGGAGAATCAGAGCTTGGCAGCAGTGTGGTTTTCAAAAATCTGAAGCAGGACAGGACCTATAGTATATCTGAGGAAAATAAGTTATTTTCCGTAATCGGTTTTATTGAAAATGATTTAATTATAGGCGTGCAGGACAAGTCGCTTGGAACGGAATGGAACCCACAGGGAGAAATTCCTATGGAAGAAATCCGTATTATCGGTCCGGATCAAAAGCAGAAGTTGTCCTATAAAAGAGAGAAGCTCTATTTTTCCAATTTTTCTATCAGTGAAAATCAATTGAGTTTTGATGAGTATAGCCATGATGAAAACGGATATAACTATGTGGGAAAGGACAGTATACTGTCCAATAAAGAAGAAGAGGAAAAGAAGCTGAAGCCTGAGCTGTTTTTGCAGGAAGGACTGGGAAAAAACTACCGCCTTCCTTATCCGGGAAAGAATCCGGAGAGGATAACAGTACAAAATCCGGAGAAATTCTCTATTGAAAAAGCCGGTTCTATTGAACTGAATCAAGAAAAAACAGCAGAAATTGGACGCTTTTATGCTTATTCCTTGGGGCATTATAGAGGGAGCTATCGTAATATAGAAAGAGCTATAGAGGCGGTTAATGAAAACTTCGGCTATATTCTGGATGGAAAAGAGCAGATACTTTGGAACAGAACCGATCGTCCAAGCGTCATCATCGGAAAGACTCATGAGGACGAGGTTACAGACTTTATTGCGGAGATACCGGAGTTGAGAAGCACTGTAGAGATCAAGAATGGAAAAATACTGAATCTTTACGGAGTTAGTCTTAATTCGGCTCTCTATTATACGGCAAAGGGCTATCCTCTAATGATTCGTATAGAGGGAAACTGGGAGCTTATTACCGGTTATAACGGCAGCCAGATTACAAGCTATGTGTTAGGAGGCAGTACAGCTCCGATGCTTGTGAAAAAGGAGGAGGCTGCGACAAGATATGCGACAGTACACAATGCGTTTTTTGCTTATTTACCCGGTAATTAAACCAGTTCCCTTATGGCATCGGAAATGAGGGCAAAGTCCTCCAGGCTGAGTGTTTCTCCTCGTACATTTTCAGAATAGGAAAGAGAGCTGAGCAGGGCCTGTAAATTTTTTTTGTCCAAGTGAAAACCGGAAGAAAGAGCATTGACCAGCGTCTTTCGCCTCTGCATAAAGGAAAACTTAATAGTTTTAAATAAAAGTGCCGGATCCTTTACGGATACCGGTGCTTTTTCATGTAATTGAAGGTGAATAACCATAGAGCTTACATTTGGGCGAGGAATAAAGCAGTGAGGGGGAACTTCCTGCACGATTTCCGGCTTGCTATAGTATTGTACAGCAAGAGAAAGAGCACCATAATCCTTTGTTCCGGGAGCTGCCTTCATTCGAAGTGCAACCTCTTTTTGTACCATAACGGTAATGGAGCGGAACGAAAGCTTTTTCTCTAAAAGGGACATTAGAATAGGCGTTGTAATATAGTAGGGAAGATTTGCCACGACCTTTACGGAGGAAAATTCCGGATGTTCAGATAGGAGTTTTTGAAAATCCACCTTCAGTGCATCTTTGTGAAGGAGAAAAAAATTATCCATTTCCGAAAGATTGTCTTTTAAAATGGGAATCAGCTTTTCATCGATTTCGATAGCAATAACAAAACCCGCTTTTTCACAAAGAGCTTCTGTCAAAGTACCGATACCGGGACCGATTTCAATAACAAGATCTTCTTTATTTATTTCGGAATAGTCTAAAATATGCTCCAAAACAGAAGGATCAATCAAAAAATTCTGACCGAATTGTTTTTTAAAGTGAAAATTTGTTTTTTGTAAAACTGCAATAGTTTCTTTGGACTGAATCAGCTTAGCCATGGTTTTCCTCTTCGATTCATCGGGAGAGTCGCGTGGAAGCACACGATATCTCGTTTAGAGTATCTTTCGTTGGAATCTTGCCACAGTTTATGCGAGAAAGCAAGAACTGTACTGTAAAAAGCCCTAAAATACTTTCCGGAGGGCTTTTCCTTTTTTTCGCTTTCGTTTATACTTAATAGGCAAATTTTTTATTTTCGGGGAAAGTAAGCAAAAATCTTTCATTCCCGTTCATATATATACGGAGGAATCCATGTTTTCACTAATCTCAAATGACATCGGAATCGATTTAGGTACTTCCAGTATCTTGGTTTATATAAAGGGTAGAGGAGTGGTTCTAAAGGAACCGTCTGTAATTGCGGTAAATAAGGAAAATAATAATATCGTTGCCTATGGTGAAGATGCCAGATTGATGCTTGGGCGCACGCCGGAGAATATTTCCGCTGTTCGTCCGCTTCGTCAAGGCGTTATCTCCAATTACAGTCTTACGGAAGATATGTTGAAATATTTTATCAATAAGGCTGTCGGCAGGAGAACCCTAAGAAAGCCGAGAATCTGTGTTTGTATTCCCAGCGGCGCAACAGAGGTTGAAAAAAAGGCCGTAATGGATGCGGCAAGCCATGCCGGAGCCAGAGAAGTAAGTATTGTTGAGGAGCCTGTAGCGGCAGCAATCGGTGCAGGGATTGACATATCCAAGGCTCAAGGAAATATGATTATTGATATTGGAGGAGGCACTGCCGACATTGCCGTAATCGCACTCGGAGGGCCTGTGGTTTCCGAGTCTATCAAGATTGCAGGAGATGATTTTGATGAAGCGATTCTTCGCTATATGCGAAAGAAACATAATCTTTTGATTGGAGAAAGAACTGCGGAGGATATCAAGCTGAATATCGGCTGCGCAAGTAAGCGCCCGGAAAATATCACAATGGAAGTACGGGGAAGAAACTTGGTGACAGCTCTTCCGAAGATAGTGGTAGTCAGCTCCGATGAAATCATGGAGGCTTTACTTGAGCCTGCGATGATGATTGTCAATGCCGTACATAATGTATTGGAACGCACTCCGCCTGAACTTGCGGCAGATATCTATGAGCGGGGAATTGTGATGACGGGAGGCGGAGCACTTCTTTACGGCTTGGACAAGCTTATGCAGGAGAAGACCGGAATTACCACTATGCTTGCAGAGGATCCTTTAACGGCAGTTGCCATCGGAACGGGAAGATCGATTGACTTAGCCGGGGATGAGGATGATTTTTAAGGCAGTGAGTGTATGGAAGAATTAGAGGGAAAAATCAGTCATATAGTCTTTCGGAGCGAAGAGAGCGGATATACTGTTTTTTCTGTAGAAAACGAGGGAGAGGAATGGACTTTTGTGGGCAGCTTCTCCCATATTGTTGTATCTGAAAGAATTAAGGCCAAAGGCAGGTGGAAAGAGCATTCTATTTACGGCAGACAGTTTCTTGTAGAGGAATATAGTCTTACGGAGCCGGACAGTATTTTCGGAATTGAGGAATATTTGGCATCCGGCGCGGTAAAGGGAATCGGCAAAGCGATAGCCAAGCGGATCGTAAAGAAATTCAAAGAAGACAGTTTGCGTATCATGGAGGAGGAACCGGAAAGACTTGCAGAAATTAAGGGCATCTCCGAGCAAAAGGCGAGAGATATAGCTGCAGAGCTTTCCGGAAAGAAAGACAGGCAGGATGCTATTCTCTTTTTGCAGGGAATCGGGATAAGCCTTAACCTTTCTTATAAGATTTATCAGCATTTTCAAGGAGAAATATATACTATCCTTCGGGAAAATCCTTATAAAATTGCAGAGGAGCTGGAGGGAGTAGGATTTAAAAAGTGTGACAGCATAGCAAGGAGGGTGGGAATAGAAGCTAATTCGCCCTTCCGCATACAAGCAGGAATCAGCTACACCTTGTTGCAGGCAGAGCTAATGGGGCATTGCTATCTTCCGCTTCCGCTCCTGAAGGCTGAAGCGGAGAGAATACTTGAGATGTCCCTTCCCGATTTTCAGGCAGAGCTTATAGACCTACAGCTTAAGGGGAGAGTGAAACTAAAAGAGGAAAAGGTTTATCGCAGCAATACCTTTTACCGGGAAAAACGAGTGGCTTCCAAGCTTTTGGCACTAAACGGAAGAGAGGAAGAGTACAGTGAGGCCTTGGAAGAATCTATAGAAAAAATACTAAAAAAAGAAGAGCTGAATCTTGATCCGCTTCAAAGAGAAGCGGTGAGCCTGGCGGCAAAATCAGGAATTTTAGTAATTACGGGAGGCCCGGGAACCGGAAAAACCACTACAATTAAGGCAATTCTCCATTTCTTTACGGAAAGAGGAAAAAACATTGCTTTGGCTGCACCAACGGGAAGAGCGGCCAAGCGAATGGGAGAGGCCACGGATTATCCGGCAAAGACCCTGCACCGCCTTTTGGAATATATGGGAAAGGGGGAAGAAGAGGATGAAGAAAGCTTCGAACGCTATTTTCAGCGAAATGAAGAGAATCCCCTGGAAGCGGATGTGCTTATTATAGATGAGATGAGTATGGTGGATCTCTACCTTATGGACGCACTACTGATGGCGGTGCACCCGGGGACAAGATTGATACTTGTGGGAGACAGTAATCAGCTTCCTTCGGTTGGAGCGGGAAATGTCTTAAGAGACATAATCCGGTCCTCCTGTATCAATTGCATACAGCTAAAAAAAATATTTCGACAGGCTATGGAGTCGGATATTGTGGTAAATGCACATAAAATCAATGAGGGGATAGAACCTGATTTAGGAAAACGCTCCCGAGATTTTCTTTTTATAAGAGGGGAAAAAGCGGAAAAAATCTTTTCAGATATTGCGATTTTAATGAAGGAAAAGCTTCCCAAGTATTTAAATATCGATCCGCTATCCATTCAGGTGATGTCTCCCCAAAAAAAGGGGGCTTTAGGAGTGGAAAGCTTGAATCGTTTTCTGCAGGACAGTTTAAACCCGAAAGATAAAAACAAGGCGGAAAAGGAGCTTTACGGTACGCTTTACCGTCTTGGAGATAAGGTGATGCAGGTAAAGAACAATTATAAGCTTGCATGGGAAATTCCCGGAAAATTTAATATTCCTGTGGAAGAGGGAGAAGGCATATTTAACGGTGATATAGGTAGAATCACGGAAATAAATCACTACAAAGAGACTATTACCGTATTTTTTGAAGAAAAAAAAGTGGAATATACTTTTTCGGATTGTGAGGATTTGGAGCTTGCCTATGCGATAACCATTCACAAATCTCAAGGCTCGGAATATGCTGCCGTGATTCTTCCCATGTATAGAGGGCCGAAACTTCTTATGACGAGAAATCTTCTCTATACAGCGGTAACCAGAGCAAAGGCCTGTGTTTGCCTTTTGGGAGATCCCTTTGCATTTCAAGCCATGCTGCATAATGAAACGGAACAAAAGAGATATTCCGGCCTGTGCGAGCAAATGATGGAGATGAAGGAATGGGTGTAAAAGAAGAGTGGAAAGAGGGAATTCTGAATGCTCTTTTTCCTCGAAGATGTATTCTTTGCGATGAGATTTTGGAGGAAGGCAATGGCCTATGCCCGCTTTGTAAGGAAAAGGAAGTCTTTATGGAAGAGCCATGTTGCAAGTGCTGTGGACGCGGAATCCTTCGAAAGGAAGAGAGCCTGTGCGGAAACTGCAAAAGACATTCCTTTTCTTTTTCCGGGGGAATGATTTTATATCAATTGACGGAGGAAATAGAAGAGGCCATTACAGAGCTTAAGTACCGAGGAAGAAAGGATAAGGCCGAATTTTTCGGAAAAAGAGCGGGGGAGTGTTTTTCCGAAAGATTAAAGGACCTGGGTGTTTCCTGCGTTATTCCTGTCCCAATACATAAGGACAGACGAAAGAAGAGAGGCTATAATCAAAGCGAGCTTATCGGTAGGGCATTGGAAAAGCAAAGCGGAATTCCCATGTACACGGAGTTTTTAAAGAGAACAAGAAAAACGAAGGCCCTAAAGGACTGCAGTCCTGCAGAACGAATGCAGAACCTTCTTTCCGTGATGGAATGTGATCCTCTTCCGAAGGAGTTAAAGACAATATTATTACTGGACGATATATTTACGACAGGCGCAACGATGGAGGCTTGTACGAGAACTGTTTTAGAGAGCGGTGCGGAAGAGGTGTATATTCTTGCCGTAGCGGCTCGAGCAGAACGATAGATCAATCATACAGAATTTAGTTTTTGTATTATGAATGGAGGAGTAATGGAAAAGAGAAAGAGGGAAGCGGGTATACTTATGCCTATTTTTTCGCTTCCGGGGGATTACGGAATCGGCAGCTTCGGAAAGGAAGCAAGAGAGTTTGTGGATTTGCTTTCGGAGACGGGAAACAGGGTTTGGCAGGTGTTGCCTATGGGGCCTACGGGTTTTGGAGATTCTCCCTATCAGTCTTTTTCCACTTTTGCGGGAAATCCATACTTCATTGACTTGGAGAGTCTTGCAAAAGAAGGCTTACTTACAGAGGAGGATCTTAATTTAGAACGGGAAGCTTTTATTTCCTCTCGGGAAAAGATAGACTACGGCTTGGTATACAGTAGAAGATTTCCTCTTCTCCGAAAGGCCTATGAGAATTGGAAGGGAACAGGCGGTAAGCCTGAGGAGCTCTTAGCTTCATGCAGCAGGGAAAGCTTTGATTATTGCCTTTTTATGGCATTGAAGGAGAAGTTTTTAGGAAAGGCTTGGATTGACTTTCCTAAAGCTTATCGCAATAAAGAGGATAGCGCGATAGAGAGCTTTATAGAAGAAAATAAAGATAAAATTGCCTACTATGCCTTTATGCAATGGAAATATGATCAACAATGGAAAGCATTACAGGACTATGCCCATGAGAAGGGAATCAGGATTTTTGGAGATATACCTATTTACTGTGCTATGGATAGCGCAGATGTTTGGGGAAATCGAAAGATGTTCGACTTTCACTCAGAAGGAAATAAAACGGCTGAAGAAAAGGGGTATCCCGGCTTTGTTGCGGGAGTACCGCCCGATGCCTTTTCGGAGACCGGACAGCTGTGGGGAAATCCTCTCTATGACTGGGACGAGCAGAAAAAGGACGGCTACAGCTGGTGGTGTAAGCGAATGGAATACTGTTTCAGCCGCTATGACTTACTAAGAGTAGATCATTTCAGAGGCTTTGAAGCGTACTATGCGGTGCCTTACGGTGAGGAAACGGCAATTAACGGAGAGTGGAGAAAGGGACCAGACAAGGCTTTGTTTGCAGCCTTCCAAAAGTATTTTCAAAATAAAACCTTGGAAATCATTGCAGAAGACTTAGGGGTTATTACGGAAGAAGTCCGAGAGCTGATGCAGGAGGTTGGTTATCCGGGCATGAAGGTACTGCAATTTGCGTTTGGCTCCGATTATAAAAATGTGTATCTCCCTCATATGTATAAGGACGATAATTCGGTTATTTATACCGGTACTCATGATAATGATACTTTGAAAAATTGGTTTCAGAGCGTGGGGGAGGAGGAGCGAAACAGAATTTATCACTATCTTTCCCGTTCTCAGAATGATTGGGATGCCATGCCTGAGCTTTTGATTAAGACTGCTCTCGCGAGTACCTCTTATCTATGTATCATTCCTGCAGCAGACTATCTCGGTCTCCTTTCTGATGGAAGAATCAATACTCCCGGTACGGAAGTGGGAAATTGGCAATGGAGAATGAAAAAAGGAGAGTTTAGCGAAGACAAGAAGAGAATCATGAAGGACCTCATATACTG
>CAUTEL010000033.1:0-10616 GCA_963537185.1 uncultured Oribacterium sp.
CTTTTCCACCATGGCATCAATTTCCGGGAAGAGCTTTTCTTCGGATTTTCTGATCTTTTCTACAATCGGCTTTGTTACGGGGTGCTTTGCCACAAAGATGGTACAGCAGTCCTCATAGGGCTCGATGGAAGTTTCATAGGTGCCGATTTGTTCCGCAACATCCACGATTTCCTGCTTGTCGAAGGCAATTAAGGGGCGGTAAACCGGAAGAGTGCAGACTTCATTGGTACAAACCAGACTTTGCAGGGTTTGAGATGCGACCTGTCCGATGGATTCTCCCGTGATTAAGCCGATACAGCCATTTTTATAGGCTAAGGCTTCCGCAATACGCATCATGTAGCGGCGCATGATAATCGTTAATTCATCGTGCGGACAGCGGTCATAAATGGCAAGCTGAATTTCAGTGAAATTTACTACATGAAGCATTATGGGACCGGTATAAGTGGAAAGCTGTCTTGCAAGGTCCATGACCTTGATCTTTGCTCTTTCGCTGGTATAGGGCGGCGCATGGAAGTAAGTGGCTTCCAGTAAAGCCCCTCTTTTGGCAACCTTAAAGCCGGCAACGGGAGAGTCAATTCCGCCGGAAAGAAGGAGCATTGCCTTTCCGTTTGTGCCAAGCGGCATACCGGAAAGTCCCGGAATGATTTTTCCGTAGATATTGATGAACTGTCTGATCTCTATGCGAAGCTTAACTTCCGGTTTATGCACATCTACTCTGGCATTCGGGAAGTTCTCCAAAATACTGTGTCCAAGCTCCATTTCAATTTCCGGAGAGGTCATGGGATAGGATTTTTCCGCACGCCTGGACTCGACCTTAAAGCTTATCGGGCTATCCCCGTAAGCGGCACGGAAGTAGGAGAGCACTGCTTCTTCCAAAACGGCAAATTCTGCGGAATAGGGAATCTGTACCATTGGCGCAATACCTGCGATGCCGAATACATGTTGAAGTGCATCCATACATTCTTCGTAGTCATAGCTTTCCGATTTTACATGAACATAGATTCTGCCGCGCTCCCTGGCTACATAGTAGTCTCCTGTAGCGCGCTTTAATTTCATGCGAATGTCCTTTGCGAGGGCATCCTCGAAGACGTAGCGGTTTTTCCCTTTTGTGCCGATTTCGGCATATTTGATTAAAAATGCTTGGTACTCCATACTGCTCCTTTTCTATACTCTTTACAAAAAATAAAGTGCATGAATCCATGCACTTTTTAAAAACCTTGTAAGGCTTCCGTCTTTCCGTTAAGATACAGGAAGTTAGGCTTCTATGATATAGGGCTTCAGTGTATTTACGATTTCGTCCAGCTTATCTTCGTCCGCATGAATGTTTAAATCGATGGGCTTGGATAAATCTAAAGAGAAGATACCCATAATGGACTTAGCGTCAATTACATAACGACCGGAAACCAGATCAAAATCCACATCCGTAAAGCGAACCAGGTCGTTTACGAAGGATTTTACTTTATCAATAGAGTTCAGGGAAATGCGAACAGTTTTCATTAGATAATCCTCCTTTTGCAATGATGATTTTATTGTAGTGAGGAAGCATTTTAAAGTCAAGCGAAGATAGCTTAGAAAGGCTTAAAAATATGGAATTAAAAGGACTGCGATTTGCCATGCATAATTTAGGGTGCAAGGTCAATTCTTATGAGGCCGAAGCGATGAGTGAGGCAATCCTTGCGGAGGGAGCAACACTCGTGCCCTTTCACGAGGAAGCGGATATCTACCTAATTAATACTTGTTCCGTGACCAATATAGCAGATAGAAAGTCAAGGCAAATGATTCATCAGGCTAAGGAGCGGAATCCTGACGCCGTTGTCATCGCAACCGGCTGCTATGTGGAAGGAAAGAAGGAGGAGCTGAAAAAGGATAAGGGAATCGATATTCTCATCGGAAACAGCGGGAAAGGAAAAATTGTAGAGCTCATCATTGCCTATCGAAATGCGATGCTGGAAAATGACGGCAGAATCGAGGACTATTTACCCCCTGTTAAGGAGGAAGGAGAGTATGAAAATCTTTTTCTTTCGAAGCCTCTGGACAGAAGCCGCGCCTTTGTAAAGATTCAGGACGGTTGTAATCAGTTTTGCTCCTACTGCATCATCCCCTATGTAAGAGGAAGAATTCGGAGCAGGAAGATAGAGGATTGCCTTACGGAAATCGAGCGACTGGGAAAGGAAGGCATTTCCGAAATCGTACTTACGGGGATTCATCTTTCTTCCTACGGCCTGGATTTTCAAAATCTTTCCTATGAATATGCCAGTAGAAATGCGGAAAACGGAGAGGCGCTCATTTCCCTTATTGAAAAAATCGGAGAAATCCCTTCTATTAAGCGGATACGCTTAGGAAGTCTGGAGCCCAGAGTCATTACGGAGAACTTTGTCTCCCGCTTAAAAGCGGTAGAGGAGATTTGCCCGCATTTTCATCTTTCTTTGCAAAGCGGAGCGGCGAAGACCCTGAAGGAAATGAATCGGCACTATACGAAGGAAGAATTCAGGGAAGCGGTAGAATGCATAAGAAGAGCATTTCCTCTTGCGGCGATTACCACGGATATCATTGTGGGCTTCCCCGGTGAGACGGAAGAAGATTTTCAGGAATCGAAAAGTTTTATCGAAGAAATTGGATTCTACGACATGCACATTTTCAAGTATTCCCGTAGAAAGGGAACCCGCGCAGATGAAATGAAGGATCAGATTACGGAAAAGGTAAAGAAGGAGCGTTCAAAGATTCTCTTAGACTTGGCTCTTAAGGATTCGGAAAAGTTCCGAGAGCAGTTCATCGGAAAAACGACAGAAGTTTTGATAGAGGAAATTCGGGAACTGGACGGAATTTCGTATTACACCGGTTTTAATAAGGAATACATTCGTTTCTATATCCCTGTTCTGAAAAACCCTTCCATAGATGAAAGCTCTTCCCTTCCGGAAACTGCCTCTACTACAGAAAATATTTCTTTAAGAAAAGAGGGTGTAAGAGAAAAAGTCAGACAGGGCAGAGTGGAGATCGGAGAGATTTATCCTGTTCTTACAAAGAAAGCTATGGAGGAAAGCCTGCTCGGAGAGTTTCTCTTCAGCTAAATTCAAGTTCATAGGAAATTCACAAATCCCCTCGGGAAAATTCTTGACAATCCATTTCCCGGGGGGTATATTATGAACATGTGTTAGCACTCGATATATATGAGTGCCAACAAATCCGAGAAGAAGGAGGATGGTCCTGTGGATCAGAGAAAGCTTATTATATTAACAACCATAATCAAGAATTACTTAGAGACCGGTGAACCGGTAGGATCCCGAACCATTAGCAAGTACTCCGGATTAAACCTAAGTTCCGCGACAATTCGGAATGAGATGAGTGATTTGGAGGAAATGGGCTACATAGTACAGCCTCATACCTCTGCGGGAAGAATTCCTTCCGACAAGGGCTACCGCTTTTATGTGGACCAGTTGATGGAGAAGCAGGAGAGGGATTTATCGGATGTCCGAAGCTCGATGTTTGACAGGATTGAAAAGTTGGAATCCGCCTTGCAGTCTTTGGTTAGAAACATAGCAAGCAACACCCAGTATACGGCCCTGGTTTCCGGTCCGAGGATGGAGAAGAACAGAATCAAGTTCTTACAGATTTCTCTTCTAGAGAAAGGAAAGCTTCTTTTCCTTCTGATGTTTGAGGGGAATATCATTAAGACGATGACCGTAGATGTTGACGAGGATTTGGAGCAAAATGCCGTTCTTTCCATTAACCTTCTTTTAAATGATATTCTGGGCGGACACTGTGTGGAAGAGATTAGGGAAGAGGATATCCGAGCACTGCTTGACAGAAGTCAGCACAAGAAGACAATCGGAACACTCCTTCGGAGCTTGGAAACTATGCTCCGTACGGATGAGCAGGATGTGGAAATCTACACTTCCGGTGCGACCAATATTTTCAAGTATCCGGAGCTTATGGATTCGGAAAATGCTTCCAAGCTGATTTTTGCCTTGGAGTCCAAGGAAGAGCTTGCCGGACTTTTACAGGAAGCGGAAGGACAGGAGGAAGACAAAAGTATTCAAGTCTATATCGGAAAGGAAAGCCCCTTACAGGATATGGCGGATTGTGCCTTGGTTACAGCAAAGTACCAGCTTGGAAACGGGATGCACGGCACTATCGGTGTAATAGGACCGAAACGAATGGACTACGAAAAGGTACTCGATACCTTGAACAGGTTAATACAGGAGATGGGGGATATCCCCTTGTGATAGGAAGGAGAGCTTGTGTCAAAGAAACATATGGAAGACGAGGAATTAAAGAGGCAGTCCTCTGAAGACTTAGATAGTACAGGGGAATGCGCTACGGAAACTTGCTCCGGAGATGGGGAAACGCAGGGTAGTCATGAGCAGGAGTCTCCTGACCATGTCGAAAGCGTAGAGAACGGAGACCTGGAAGAGCTTTCTTCCGGAAAGGAAGAAAATGCAGAGCTTTTACAGTTAAAGGACAAGTATCTTCGTACCTTGGCGGAATACGAGAACTTCCGGAAACGCTCTGAAAAGGAAAAGACGCAGATGTTTGAGCTTGGTGCAAAGAGCATTATTGAGCAGCTTCTTCCCATAGTGGATAACTTTGAGAGAGCCTTAGAGCACATCTCGGAAGAAGAGAAAGAAAACTCCTTTGCAAAAGGGGTGGAAGGCATTTACAAGCAGATTCAGAAAATGTTCTCGGACTGTGATATACAGGCCATTGAAGCGGTGGGACAGAAGTTTGATCCGGCACTCCATAACGCCGTTATGACGGAAGAGGAGGGAGATGCGGAGGAAGATACCGTAACGGCAGATCTTCTAAAAGGTTATACCTACCGCGGAAATGTAGTTCGCCACTCTATGGTAAAGGTGAAGAAGTAGGCTAAAGCCAAAGAATTAAGCTAAAGGCAGGTAAGTAGCGTAATAATAGATGAATGAGCTTCTAAAGAAGCTTTTTCCATAAAGTAAAGCAAGAAATCAAATTTAGAATAGAAAAAGGAGAGTAAGAATATGGGAAAGATTATAGGAATTGACTTAGGAACAACCAACAGCTGTGTAGCCGTTATGGAGGGCGGAAAGCCCGTTGTTATCCCGAACGCCGAGGGTATGAGAACCACGCCGTCCGTTGTGGCATTTACCAAGAACGGAGAGAGACTTGTGGGAGAGCCTGCGAAGAGACAGGCGGTAACCAATGCGGACCGTACCATTTCTTCCATTAAGAGACATATGGGTACCGATTATAAGGTTTCCATCGATGGAAAGGATTATACTCCGCAGGAGATTTCCGCTATGATTCTGCAGAAGTTAAAGACCGATGCGGAAAGCTATTTGGGAGAGAAAGTAACCCAGGCGGTGATTACCGTTCCGGCTTACTTTAACGATGCGCAGAGACAGGCTACAAAGGATGCCGGTAAGATTGCCGGACTTTCCGTAGAGAGAATCATCAACGAGCCGACAGCGGCAGCCCTTGCTTACGGTTTGGAAGATGAGTCCGAGCAGAAGGTTATGGTTTATGACCTTGGTGGAGGTACCTTCGATGTATCCATCATCGATATCGGAGACGGTGTTATTGAAGTATTGTCTACAAATGGAGATACACACCTTGGCGGCGATGACTACGATGAGAGAATTACCAAGTGGTTGGTAGACGAGTTTAAGTCCCAGGAGGGTGTAGACCTTTCTCAGGATAAGATGGCGCTGCAGCGTTTAAAGGAAGCGGCTGAGAAGGCGAAGAAGGAGCTTTCCTCCGCAACCACAACCGATATTAACCTTCCCTTTATTACGGCAACAGCAGAGGGACCGAAGCACCTTGACATGAAGCTCAGCCGCGCAAAGTTTGAGGAGCTTACAGCAGACTTGACAGAGAGAACCGCAATTCCGGTACAGAACTCTCTTCGGGATGCAGGCTTGAACTCCTCTGAACTTGGTAAGGTACTCCTTGTCGGCGGTTCCACCAGAATGCCGGTAGCACAGGAAAAAGTAAAGCAGTTAACCGGAAAAGAGCCTTCCAAGAACTTAAATCCGGATGAGTGTGTGGCACTCGGTGCGGCAGTACAGGGCGGAAAGTTAAGTGGAGAAGCAGGAGCAGGCGATGTACTTCTTCTCGATGTAACCCCGCTTACCCTCTCTATTGAAACACTCGGCGGCGTAGCAACTCCTCTTATTAAGAGAAATACAACTATCCCGACCAGAGCATCTCAGGTATTCTCTACTGCAGCGGATAACCAGACTGCCGTAGACATCAATGTAGTACAGGGAGAGAGAGAGTTTGCAAAAGATAACAAGAGCTTAGGCCAGTTCAGACTGGACGGTATTCTTCCCGCACAGCGCGGTGTTCCGCAGATTGAAGTAACCTTCGATATCGATGCAAACGGTATTGTCAATGTTTCCGCTAAGGATAAGGGAACCGGTAAGGAACAGCATATCACCATCACTTCCGGATCCAACATGTCTAAGGAAGACATCGATAAGGCAGTAAATGAAGCGGCACAGTTCGAAGCTGCCGATAAGGAAAAGAAGGAAGCTATCGAAGTAAGAAACGGAGCAGACTCCATTGTATTCCAGACCAAGAAAGCACTTACAGATGTAGGAGACAAGATTTCCGAGAGCGAGAAGTCTGGTGTGGAAGCTGACTTAAAGGCTTTGGAAGATATCCTGGCAGCACATCCGTTAGAGAATATTACAAAGGATGGGGCAGAGCAGATTAAGGCAGCACAGGAGAAGCTCATGCAGTCTTCTCAGGCACTGTTCACCAAGGTTTACGAGCAGGCTCAGGCAGCAGGCGCAGCAGGTGCTGAGGGAGCGGGTGCTACTGCAGGACAGAGCGCAGAGAGCAATCCTTCAGATGACAATGTAGTAGACGGAGACTTTAAAGAGGTTTAATCTATAAAACGGTTTAACCTATAAAATGGATTCCCTTAAGTTCTCTGACAGGGAATAAGCTTGCAGTGTTTCGTAGGTGCCGTATTCGGTGCCTACGAAACTTCTGTATGATAAGAATCCTCCTTCGGGGGAAAAAGAATTGAAGGAAAATCCCTTTTTTGGGAAAGAATAATGGATAAGAGTTCCCTTTAGGGGAGAAGAAAAGAAGAGGATATATAAGAATGGCAGAAAAGCGTGATTATTATGAGGTACTGGGGGTAGAGAAAAATGCCGATGATAGTGCCATAAAGAAAGCCTATCGACAGCTTGCAAAAAAATACCACCCGGATGCAAATCCCGGAGATGAGACTGCCGCCGCAAAGTTCCGGGAAGCCTCGGAGGCTTATGCGGTTCTGTCTGATCCGGATAAGAGAAAGGCGTATGACACTTACGGTCATGCGGCATTTGATGCAAATTCCGCAGCAGGAGCAAGCTCCGGCTTCGGCGGTTTTGACTTTGGCGGCATGGATATGTCGGATATCTTTTCCGAGTTCTTTGGAGGCGGTTTTTCCGGGGGCGGTTTCTCCGGAGGAAGAGGCTACGGGCGCCGTTCCAATATGCCGGAAAAGGGAGACAATATTCGTGTAGGAATACGAATTTCCTTTGATGAAGCCATTAAAGGGGTAAAAAAGAACATCAAGATTCGCTACAAGGATACCTGTAAAACCTGTAACGGTTCCGGAGCAAAGCCGGGAACCGAGAAGACGACCTGTCCAAGATGTAACGGTGCAGGACAGGTAAGAATGACACAGCAGAGTATCTTCGGGATGATTCAACAGGTAACCACCTGCCCGGAGTGTCACGGAACCGGCTCTGTTATCAAGGAGAAATGTCCGGATTGCAAGGGCGCCGGCTATATCAATACCGAAAAAACGATGGAGATTTCGATTCCGGCAGGTATTGATGACGGACAGGCAATCAGGAGAAGCGGGGGAGGAGATCCCGGAACAAACGGAGGACCGAGAGGCGATCTTCTTGTCGAGGTTTCCGTAAGCGACCACCCCTTCTTTAAGAGACAGGGAATCAATATTTACTCCACGGAAGCCATCAGCTTCCCGAAGGCGGCTCTTGGAGGAAGCACCATTGTAAAGACTGTGGACGGGCCGGTAGAGCTGAAGATTGCAGCGGGAACGCAGTCGGAGACCCGTACTCGTTTAAGAGGAAAGGGTGTTCCGTCTTTGCAGAATCCGAATGTAAGAGGAGACCACTATGTGACCCTTGTGGTGGAAACTCCGAAGAAGTTAAATAAAAAGCAGAAGGATGCACTGAAAGCTTATGCCGAGAGCTGTGGAGAAACGGTAGAGTAAGGAAAGGCTTCGTCAGCGGGGATTGTATGCCCTGAGAAAAATATCGTATGGAAAAAGATGAAAAGAGAAATGGGGAGAACCCGAAACACTCTTTCCATCTTTTTTTGTTATATTTAATATTCATTTTGTGGGAGATACTTATTATATAAGTTTTAGTTTTGTCGATAATGATTATTGGAGAAGCTAAAGTCTCGACACGGAGGAGGAAAGATGGAGAAGATACCGGAGAAAGCCTTGGATTTTGAGGCGGATTTCCCTGCTGAAGCAGAAAATAAAAAGGATAAAAGGCAGAAGAAAATGAGAGTGAAGACAGAGGGTATAAAAAAGGGGAGAGGCTAAATCAGGAATATCTCAGTTCTACAACGTCCTTAAATGTGGAAAGAGTTAAAAAATCTATTACGCTTGCGGAAAATACAGCTAGAGCTATAGAAGATCATTTGGAAGAAATGTATACGGTAAAGGACATGGGAAGTCCCACGGAAGTGAGTCTTCTCAAGGATTCCATTCTCCTTACGCCGTACCGTTCCTTTGAAGAAAAATATCTGTTGGATTCCGTTTGGGAAATGATTCGTCATGATGAGCATATTATGGGGGCGGGAGTATTCTTTGAACCGAATGCCTTCCAACAGGGGGTTCCGGAATACGCCATGTACCTTGGACGAGATAACGGCGATGAAAATAAGCGTTTTTTTAAGTTTTTAGATTATAAGTTTTACGGTAACGGAGCAGAAGAATACTATACCAGGGTTTCCAAGGAAAAAAAGAGTCATGTGGTAGATCCTTTTGTTTCCACCATAACGGGAGAAACCATTTTTGTTTTGGTGGTTCCCATTCTTTATAAAGATGAGTTCAAGGGTGCTGTTGTAGTGGACTTAAACATAAAGATGTTTAATGCTCTTGGAATGGATGAAAGTGGAGAAGAGGCAAAGACCTTCTTTGATGTTATCAACTATGACGGGAAATTTGTATATAGTTCGAATCCTGAGGCGGTTGGAAAGAATATTTCCGAGTATGTTGGAGAGTCCGTCTTCAAAAACAATATCCAGAGCCATTTTGATGAGAAGGATACTTTCCATGTAAAGGATAAGCTTCGAGTACGCTATTTCTCTCCCCTTCCGATTTATGATACGACTTGGTATGTACAGTCCGCCATGTGCATGGAAAACTATAATGCAGGGAAAAATCAGCTTTTCTATACTTTGATTTTTGCAGAGTTTGTTATTTTCGTGCTGATTCAGCTGGTAATCTTCATCACTATGAAAAAATCCTTAAAGCCGCTTGGAAAGCTGGCAACGGAAAGTGATAAATTGGCAAACGGAAACTTTGATATTTCCATTTCCTATCCGTATCAGGATGAAATCGGACGTTTGATTCACAGCTTTAATAACATTATTGGACGCTTAACCTATGTAGTAGGAGATTTACAGGCAAAGCTCGGTGCCTTTTCCAGAGGAGACTTTGGAGAGGAGATGAAGGAAGATGAGAATTATCAAGGTGACTTCCGCCCAATTCTTCTTTCCTTGCAAGAGATATCCAAAAGCTTAAACAACACGCTTAAGGATGTTCAGAGTTCTTCTTCCCAAGTAAGTAACAGTGCCGGACAGGTAAGTGCCATGGCACAAAGAATCTCTGATGGAACAGCTAAGCAGGCGTCCTCCATCGCGGAGCTATCCGACACCATGGAAGGCATTACGAAGCAAATTCGCCATACTGCAAAGCAGGCGGAGAAGGCTCAGCAGCTTGGTGTGCTTAGTGGCTCTCATGTAGAAACCAGTAATCAAAAAATGACGGATATGCAGAGAGCAATGGAGGAGATTACGGAGAAATCCAAAGAAATCAGTAAGATTATCAAAACGATTGATGACATTGCCTTCCAGACCAATATACTCTCCTTGAATGCGGCGATTGAGGCAGCAAGAGCGGGAGAAGCGGGTAAAGGCTTTGCGGTTGTTGCCGATGAGGTAGGTAATCTTGCTAAGAAATCTCAAGAGGCGGCACAGAACACTTCCATTTTGATTGAGGAAACAATTGGAGCGGTACAGAAGGGTGCCAAATTCACTGAGGAAACAGCAGATGCATTGCATTCCGTATCCGACAGTACGAATCAGGTGAATGATTTGATTTTGGAAATTTCCAGAGCTTCGGAGGAAGAGTCTCAGGGAATCAGTAAGATTAGCGATGGAATTCAGGAGATTTCCGCAGTAGTACAGGATAACTCTGCAACAGCGGAGGAAAGTGCGGCTACTTCCGGAGAATTGTCCACACAGGCTAATTTCATGAATGAGCTTGTGGATAAGTTTAAACTGAAATAAGAGAGCTTTACTTACAAAAAACGGTTCTTTCATTTTTCAAATGCATAAGATAATTGAAAGATGAAAATGTATTCAAGAGAAGGATGCCCTAAGGA
>CAUTEL010000034.1:0-10432 GCA_963537185.1 uncultured Oribacterium sp.
ATATAGCACAATTCTTGATTTTGCGTTATTCTCTAATTACTTTATCTACTGTCGTGTAGAAGAAAACGGAGGAAATGCTATGAAGAAGCGAATAATCAGTACAATTCTGACGCTGGGACTCGCAGCGTCTGTTTTGGGTGCATGCGGAGGTTCGGGTCAGGCTGAAGGAACAAAAAAAGCGGAAGGAACGAGTCCTGAAAAGGTAGAAAACAAGGCGGATGGGGAAAAAACAGAACTGCTTCTCTGGATGCCGCCCTTTGGAACCGAGGATACCTTGGATAAGGAAACCTGGGAAAATATTTTGGCTCCCTTTGAGGAAGAAAATAACTGTCATGTAACTGTGGAAATCATTCCTTGGGCAAACTATGAGGAGAAATACTTAACGGCTATTTCTTCCGGACAGGGGCCCGACCTCGGATATATGTATATGGAAATGATGAATGACTACATTGACATGGGGGCCTTGGAACCGTTTGACAACTACCTTTCCGATGCGGATAAAGAAAAATTCTATTATCTGGATAAAGGTGTGGTTAACGCTAAACAATATGCGCTACCGATTGTGGTGGGAAATGCCCGTGTCCTGTATTACAATAAAACGCTTTTAAACCAGGCCGGGGTAAGTAAAGCACCGGAAACATGGGAGGAATTTAAAGATGCTTGTAAGAGCTTGAAAGGATCCGGCATTACTCCTTTCCAGCAGCAGTGGGGAGATGCTTCCAAGGGCTCTTTGAATGAGCTTTACTTCCCGTACCTTTGGCAGGCGGGAGGAGACTTGTTTACGGAAGATGGTAAAGAAGCTATTTTCAACTCGGATGCAGGGATTAAGGCGGCAAAGTTTATCTATAGTCTAAAAGAAGAGGGATATCTTCCGGACTCCACAACTTCCATGAACTGGAATGAGATTAACGAACAGTTTAAAGGTGGAAAGCTGGGATTCTGTGTAGCCGGCACCAATAAGGCTCCGGGATTTACGGAAGCAGGTGTGGATTGGGACTATGTGACAACGCTGAAGGATGCACGCGGCGGTACCTTTGTTGCAGCAGATTGCCTGGTGCTTTTAAGCGGCGGTAAGCATAAAGATTTATCTGCGAAGATGGCACTCTATATGCTAAGCGGAGAGTCCATGACGAAGTTCCACGAAATGGCTCCCTTTGCACCGGTGGCTAAGGATGAAGAATATCATGACAATGAGGACTTCAAGAAGATTTATGAGGAAGAGCAGGACTCTCTTCATGTTTTACCGGCAGTGAAGGGTTCGGCGGCAATCTATGATATTTTGTATAAGAATCTTCAACTGATGATGCTTGGGGAATTAAGTCCGGAGGAGGCGATTAATGAGTCGGCAAAATACGCTAATGAGACGCTGGCCCAAAACTAGTCTTTCAAGCCGGGATACTTCCCATATTACTTGCTAAGAATAAGCCTTATTTGCCCCTTGTCCAAAGACAAGGGGCAATGTATCAGGAGAATGGAATATGCGATTTTTAAAAAGAAATAGCGGTCTATTGTACATCTTGCCAAGTTTTATTCTGATTCTTTTGTTTTCCATCATTCCTCTATTTATGACGCTGTACTTTAGCTTCACGAAGTACAATGTCATCAATGCACCGGAATGGATTGGCTTTAAAAACTATACCGCTCTTTTTCAGGATTCCTTTTTCAAAGCCAGTGTAAAAAATACCATTGTATATACCTTGCTGGTAGTACCGTTACAGACATTGCTTTCTTTATTTTTGGCGGATATTATAGCAAAACAATTCAGAAATCGTTTTGGAACATTCATCAGAATGGTTCTGTTTATTCCGGTAATCAGCTCTATGATTCTGGTCGGTATGGTATGGAAATTTTTACTCTCCACGGATAACGGGATAGTCAATATGATCCTTACGTTTTTGCGTCTACCGCGAATCAATTGGCTTGGAACACAAAATACGGCAATGATCAGTATTTGTATGACATCTATATGGAAAAATGTGGGATATTTCTTGGTGATTTATTATGCGGGAATTATGGAAATCCCCTTAAGCTATTATGAGTCGGCGAAGGTAGACGGAGCAAGCAGATGGCAGGAGTTTTTTTATATTACTCTTCCGAGTATCAAGCCCATTACCTATCTGGTTGTAACCTTGGGGACCATTTGGAGTTTTCAGGTATTTGATTTGGTTTATTCCATGACGGGGGGAGGACCGGGAAGAAGCACTTTAACCTTGGTACTGATTATCTATCAATATGCTTTTAAGCAATACAAGATGGGCTATGCCTGCGCGGTTTCCTTTGTACTCTTCCTTCTTGTTCTCCTAGTTTCCGCCATGCAGAAGATTGCGTTTAGAGAAAGGCAGGAGGTATAGGCAATGAAAAAAATTATAATTACCGGCTTTTTCACGCTACTCTTGGCTTTTCTTGCGCTTACTGCCCTCTTTCCTTTTGTATATATGTTACTTACTTCGCTGAAACAAAGCTATTCCTTGGGTTTGGACTTCAGTCTGGTGGGCTTGAGCTTTAAAAATTACAATACTGTGTTTAAGAACTTTGAATTTGCCAAGTACTTTACAAACAGTGTGATAGTAGCGGTTCTTGCCTGCGTCTTTAACTGCTTTATCAGTTCTTTGGCAGCCTATGGTTTTGCGAAAAAGAATTTTGTGGGAAGGGACGCCATTTTCTGGATTTATCTTGCAACTTTGATGATTCCGTCCCAGGTTATCTTGGTTCCGATGACAGTGATTATTAGATCCCTGCATATCGCAAACACTTATTCAGCCTTGTTTTTACCCTTGGTCAATGCTTTCGGCGTGTTTCTGATTAAGCAATTTTTGGAAAACCTTCCCAATGATTTACTGGAAGCCGCCAGAATTGACGGATGCGGAGAATTGAATATTTATCTGCAAATCATTGTACCCTTAATTAAACCGGCCTTGGTTTCCCTAACGGTATTTACTTTTATCACGAGCTGGAACAGCTTTATTTGGCCGTTAATCTCGATAACAAATCAGAATAAGAATACGCTTACACTTGCCTTATCCTCCTTGCAGGGAAGCTATACCACAAATTACGGTTTGGTTATGGCGGGAGCAACACTCACCTTTTTACCGCCGTTTGTATTATACTTGATTTTACAAAAACAGTTTGTGGAAGGCATTGCACTTAGCGGAATAAAGGGGTGATTTTATGACAACATATCAATTTGCATTAGTGGATTCGCTGGAGAAGGTACTTCCGAATCAAGAACCTGCCAAGATGAGAGATTCTATTTTGAAGGCTTATCTCGGTGAGCGCTTGTCTTTTCAGCTGGCTTACAGTTGTCAAAATGATGATTTGGGGCATAGCAACAGACATTTTCGGATAGAGGTTATATCTGATCTGAAGGAAGAAATACAGTTAAGGAGGGTAGGCTTAGTTCCCTGTGCCTATCCCTGCCATGGAATAGCGGATGAAAACTACCTGTCCAAAGAGGCGGGCATGTATCCGGACGTACTCCTTCCTTTTTCAGAGGAGGAGGAAATAAAGGCAATTCCGGGGCAATGGAGAAGTTTGTGGATTGATCTTGATTTAGGAAAGGGAAAAAACATTTCTCCAGGTAGGCATTCGATTCACTTACTGCTTTCCGATTTACAGGGGAGGAAGCTGGAAGAGTACAGCTTGCTGGTGGAAATATTGGAGGGAGAGCTACCCAAGCAGGAGCTATTACATACGGAATGGTTTCATGCGGATTGTCTTGCAGATTATTATCACGTTCCCGTATTTAGTGAAGAGCACTGGAAAATTGTGGAAAACTTTATGCATGCTGCGGTTCGCTGCGGTGTAAACATGCTTCTTACTCCGATTTTCACGCCGCCTCTTGATACGGCAATGGGAGGGGAGAGGACTACGATTCAGTTGGTAGACATCCTATGCCAAGACGGAAAATACAGCTTTAACTTTGAAAAATTACACAGGTGGATTTCGCTTTGCAGGAAGTGCGGAATCACGCATCTTGAAATATCCCATTTGTTTTCTCAGTGGGGAGCTGTAGCTGCGCCGAAAGTTATGGCTAAAACGGAAGAAGGGAAGGAATATAAGCTCTTCTCTTGGGATAGTCCTGCTGTGGGAGGAAACTATACCGAATTCCTGAAATGCTTTATCCCGGAGTTGAAGACGTTTCTGAAAGAGGAAAATATGCTTGAAAACAGCTATTTTCATATTTCCGATGAGCCGAACGAGGAAAATATGGACAGTTTCGGTGCTGCGGTAGATTCCGTGAGAGAGCTTTTGCAAGACTGTAAGGTGATGGATGCTTTAAGCAGCTTTGAAATCTATCGAAGAGGCTATGTGCAAAGACCGGTTGTGGCAGTGAATCATATTGAACCCTTTGTGGAGGCAGGAGTAAAAAATCTCTGGGCCTATTATTGCACAGGGCAGGCTGTGGATGTGCCTAATCGTTTTATCGTAATGCCGGCTGCAAGAAAC
Source organism: uncultured Oribacterium sp. (assembly GCA_963537185.1). Taxonomy (GTDB): domain Bacteria; phylum Bacillota; class Clostridia; order Lachnospirales; family Lachnospiraceae; genus Oribacterium. The sequence goes on from CAUTEL010000034.1 coordinate 4,447, forward strand.
AGAATTCTTGGAGTGCTTTGTTATCTCTATCAGGTAGAGGGTTTTTTGCATTGGGGATTTAATTTTTACAATTCGGAGAAGTCGATTGAACATATTGATCCCTATGCGGTTACGGATGCGGGAGAAGCCTTCCCTTCGGGAGATCCATTCCTGGTTTATCCGGGGAAAGAAGGGGTAGCCTATGACTCTATTCGCTCTGTAGTTTTGGAAGAAGCCTTATCGGACATCCGAGTATTGAAGATGGCGGAGAAAAGTCTGGGTAGAGACAGTGTACTAAAAGGAATTAAAGAAGTGGCAGGAATGAAGCTGAGTTTTACGAACTATCCTAAAAATAAAGACTTCTTTAGGGCGCTTCGAGACTGGGTGAATGAGAACTTGCAGGAAGAAGCGGGATGTTAGTTGCATTCTGTTTGTATTTCAAAAAGCAAAATTAGTTTATACTAATTTTGCTTTTTTGCTCTTCTGAAAGTCTTATAAAAAATGAAATTTTAGACGATAGGAAGGTAGTTATATTTTTGAAGAAAAAACTATTTCGTGAAACTCGGGATCTGTTGTAGAAGGAAAGAAAAAGCTGTAGGGAAAGCATGGAAGAGAAAATATTTATCCAAAAAGATAAAATAAAGGTTGGAATGCAGCTGGGAGAAAGCATCAAGGACTCCATGGGACGGGTAATGATCGAAAATGGGGTTTATTTGGATGACTATCAGATTCGCTATATTAAAGAAAAAATGTATCCCGGCATTTATACCTATCGTTATGTGGATGATAAAAGAGTTCCTATTCCGGAAGAAACGAAAAAAATTATTCGTAAACACAGAAAACCGGATAGGGCAAAGATTCAACTGTCTGTAGAAGTAAAGCATCAGCTGGAAGCGAGAATGAATCATATCTTTGACCATACGGAAGATGAAGACTTTACATCCAATTCTTTGGATATTTTTGGAGAACTGGAGTCCGCTATCTTTAAAAATGATGCGGTGGCGATAGATGTAAATCTTATTAAAATCAGCGATGAATATACCTTTAAACATAGTGTCGATGTAGCGGCTATTTCCATGATGATCGGAAGGGAATATGGATTGCCAAAAGACGAACTCCATCAGTTGGGAATTACCGGACTGTTGCACGATGTCGGCAAGGCGAAAATTCCGAATGAAATCCTGAACAAACCCGGAAAGTTGACCAATGAGGAATTCGATGTAATTAAAAACCATAGCCTTTACGGCTTTGAGATTTTAAGAGAGAAAAATAATTTTTCTCCGATTATTTTGGATGGCGTTTTGCATCACCATGAGAAAATGAATGGAGGAGGCTATCCCGACCGTCAAAAGGAAGGGGAAATTTCTCTCTTTTCCAGAATTCTTTCAGTTGCGGATATTTTTGATGCTTTGGTCACGAGACGCCCGTATAAAGGACCAATCAGTGGAAGAGAAGCAATGGAAATGATACTGGCATTAGGAGAAGAACTGGATAACAAAGTGATTCAAAGCTTTATTGAAAGTGTGATTCTTTATCCGGTGGACTCCATTGTGGAACTGTCTAATGGGGAAATGGCAAAGGTGGTGGAAAACAATAAGCGCTATCCGACTCGCCCGAAGGTGGTAGAAATCAGAACGGGAAAGGTGTATGACCTTAGTAATGATCCCCGATTCAACCATATTATAGTAGCTTAATTACTTAAAAAAATAGAATAGATTAAGATGAGGATAAATTTTGCACGGAAAAAGAAGCAAAATTTATCCTTTTTTGACTCTCAACCGGTATTGCTCAGGGAGCACGCGATATCCGGTTATTATGAGTATTGCCTGCATAGCGTTCGATCTCTCATTTTCATAGTCAGCGTATGGCAAAGCCTTTTCTCTTGTTATGCTTCCCTATCTATTGTAAAATGTTGCAAGAGTAAATTGCAGATAGTTTATCCTGTCCATGATGAGTGGCGTGCGTATATTCCGGGATATTTTTTTATCATAGAGAGTAAAAGTATAGTGTAAATCAATGGGTTTAGAGAGCGGGAGTGTGCTTTGGAAAATATTGTTGTAAAAGAACTGTCCTATCAATACACGAGGCGAAATGAAAATGATGAGGTGATTGAAACCTTGTCTGCTCTTTCTGCACTCAATTTTTCGATAGAGGCGGGAAGCTTTGTCTGTATTCTGGGGCATAACGGTTCCGGAAAATCGACTTTGGCAAAGCTTTTCAATGCCTTGCAGCTTCCGACGGAAGGTACGGTTTTTGTTTCGGGAATGGACAGTCGGGAGGAGAAGAACATTTTCCCGATAAGAAGAGAAGTGGGAATGGTCTTTCAGAATCCGGATAATCAGATTATTGCGTCCGTTGTGGAAGAGGATGTCGGCTTCGGTCCGGAAAATATCGGGCTTCCTACCGACGAAATCTGGCGGAGGGTAAACAACGCCCTCTCCGCAGTGCATATGGAGGCCTACAGACTAAAGTCTCCGAATCACTTGTCGGGCGGACAGAAGCAGCGTGTGGCGATAGCGGGAACTCTTGCCATGGAGCCCAAAACCATTGTGCTCGATGAACCGACTGCCATGCTCGATCCGAGCGGAAGAAAAGAGGTTTTGGAATCGGTTTTAGAGCTGAAGCGGAAGAAAGGCATCAGCATTATTTTGATTACGCACTATATGGAGGAGGCGGTTGATGCGGACCGGATTCTCCTTATGGATAGCGGAAAGCTTGTGATGGACGGAAGTCCTAGAGAGGTTTTCCAAAATGTGGAGCGCTTAAAGGAATATCGCATGGATGTGCCGATTATTACGGAGCTTGCGCATAAATTACAAAAAAAAGGTTTCCCAATTGGGAAGACCATTCTAAAAAAAGAGGAGCTGGAGGAAGAGCTCTTTAAGCTGGATAAAGAAGGCTTTGTCCTGAAAGAGGAGCATTCCCCGGAGAAGCTGTCCACAGAGATACTTTCTAAAGAAGGGGATAATCCTTTCTCGAAAGAGCGGAATATAGAATTAGAGAAGATGGAGAGCCGAGGGGAAGAAGTAGTTTCGGCACAGAATGAAAATGCAGCTCTTAGCGACTACATTGTTGAAGTTGATCATCTTTCCGCGATTTTCCAGGAAGGCACGGCTATGGAAAGCTTTGCCCTAAAGGATTTAAGTGTGAAAATACGGCGGGGAAGTCTCACCGCGGTAATCGGGCATACCGGCTCGGGAAAGTCTACATTAGTGCAGCACTTAAACGGGCTCATTAAGGCGAAGTCGGGAGAGATTTTCGTTTCCTTCCGAGAGAATCCGCCCCTCGTGAAGAGTGGGAAATCCTTCCTCTTTTTCAAGGGGAAGAAGACGGTCATAGAAAAAAAGGGAAGACTTTCTCTTTCGGAGGAAGGCTTTGATTATCGTGCGCTCCGCTTTAAGGTAGGACTTGTTTTCCAGTATCCGGAGTATCAGCTTTTTGAGGAAACGGTCCTCGAGGATGTGATGTTTGGCCCCTTAAATCAGGGAAAGAAGAGGGAAGATGCGGAAGTTCTTGCGAAAGAAGCCTTGGCAAGTCTTGGAATCGGGGAAGAGCTCTATGCAAAGTCTCCCTTTGAGCTTTCCGGAGGGCAGAAGCGGAAAGTCGCGATCGCAGGGGTCCTTGCCATGGGGCCTGAGCTTCTTATCTTGGATGAGCCGACAGCAGGGCTCGATCCTGCCGGAAGAGATGAACTTTTTGAAGAGATAGCAGGTCTTCGGAGAAACTATGCAATGACCATCCTTCTCGTCTCCCACTCCATGGATGATGTGGCGCGTTACGCGGACGAGGTCTTGGTTTTACATCAGGGAGAGCTGAAGATAGAAGGCACAGTAGAGGAAGTATTTTCCAAAAAGGAAGAACTGGAAGCTATGGGGCTTGGACTTCCGCAGATTCGTGCGCTTCTTTTCGACCTGAAGCGAAATGGCTTAGATATGCAACTTGGAAATACTGTGGATGAGGCAGTCTCTGCCCTTTCCCACTATTTTATAGAAGAAAAGAGGAAGGGGGTAAGCCATGCTTAGAGAAATAACCTTAGGGCAGTATTATCCCGTAGACTCCTTTATTCATAGACTCGATCCGAGAGTGAAGCTCGCAGGAACCTTTTTGTTTCTGATTGCCCTTTTTGTGGTGAATTCCTGGACGGCGTATGGCTTGTTGGCTCTCATTCTTTGGGGATTTATTCTACTTTCCAAGGTGCCTTTCTCCTTTATGGTGAGAGGATTAAAAAGCGTAGTTTTCTTACTGTTACTTTCCGTAAGTTTTAATCTCTTTCTTACACCGGGAGAAGAATTGTTTCGGATTTTTTTCTTGAAAATGACAAAGGAAGGTTTGCGAATTGCAAGCATGATGGCCTTTCGTCTTGTGATGCTGGTGCTTTCCAGCTCCATTTTAACCCTGACGACTACGCCGAATTCTCTCACGGACGGTATGGAAAAGGGGATGGGAATTTTCAAGGTTTTTCATTTTCCGGTACATGAAATTGCGATGATGATGTCTATTGCTCTTCGTTTTATCCCGATTTTAGTGGAAGAGACGGATAAGATTATGAAAGCTCAGATGGCAAGAGGCGCAGACTTTGAAAGCGGAAGCATTTTCGATAGAGCAAAGGCTATGGTGCCTATCCTTGTACCCCTTTTTGTCTCTGCCTTCCGAAGAGCCTATGACCTTGCGATGGCTATGGAGGCGCGCTGCTATCAGGGAGGAGAGGGAAGGACCAAGATGAAGCCCCTTCGCTATACCGGGGCGGACTATCTGTCCTACCTTGTATTGTTCCTCATTTTGGGACTGGCTATCGGAAGTCGATTTATCAGTCTTCCCTAAGTGGGATGCGATGAGATAGAGTTATGATTGGAGTAAACGATCTGTTAGGGATAAACATAATCAATAGATCATAAGAAAGAGGTGCATCTTGCATCGTTTTGTATTGAAACTGGCCTATGAGGGCACAAATTATCATGGATTTCAAAGGCAGGAGGAGCTTCGAACGGTCTCGGGAGAGGTAGAGGAAGTGCTTTCGCGTATTTTCCCGGGGGAGTGCCAAAACTTTATCGGGGCAAGTCGGACGGATCAGGGAGTGCACGCCTTGGGAAATATTCTTTCCTTCGATACGGAAGCGGAGCGAAATCCGGAAAATTATGAGAGAGCTTTAAACAGTTATCTTCCGGAAGATATCCGTGTTCTTTCCGCTTGGAAAAAGACGGAGGACTTTCACCCTCGTTTTACAAGACATACGAAGGAATATCGCTACAGTATAGATAGGGCAAGAGTGGAAAATCCGCTTTATCAAAGGCTGTACTATCATTACACCTTTCCTCTTGATTTGGAGATGATTCGAGAGGGAATCGAAATTTTAAAAGGAGAGCACGACTTCACTTCCTTTGCAAACCCTAAGGCGCAGACCCTCTTACAGGGAGGCTCCGCGGTGCGCTGTATCACGGATTTTCACCTTGAAGAAGAGGGGGAGTATCTGCATTTTACTGTAAAGGGAAACGGTTTTCTCTATCACATGATTCGTATACTTTGCGGGACACTCTTGGAAGTCGGAAGAGGAAGGATTTCGCCTTCTGCACTTTCTGAAATTCTTGCCGGAAAAGACAGGCGCCTTGCCGGCCCGACAGCTCCTGCAAAAGGGCTTTGCCTACTGCATTTAGACTATGGCGATGCTTTGTAAGTGAAAAAACTAAATTTTATGAAAATGATATCTTTCTTTTATTTTAGATATCATTTTGATAAATACCCCTCCTATGCCCTATTCCCAATACTAAAACAATAACTTTGTCCTCCTGAATTTCTGCAATGATTCTATAATCCCCTACTTTATATCTCCATTGTCCGCTTCTATTGGCTGTTAATCCCTTTCCATGCTTTCTGGGATCTTCACAGCCTTCCAAGTTTTTTCTAAGCCAGGCAATGATAAGAGAAGCTGTGTACTTGTCCAGCTTTTTCATCTGCTTTAATGCTTTATCGGAAAATACAATTCTAAAACTCATTGTAAGCCCAGTTTTTT
>CAUTEL010000035.1:0-10136 GCA_963537185.1 uncultured Oribacterium sp.
TTACCACAAAGGCCCCCTGCACTCCCACAAAAGAGAGACCGACTACTGCAATCTTTCGCTTTCCAATTTCCTCTATTGCAGGGAAAAAATCCACATTACTGTTTCCCCAACTGTCTTCACTGACAATAGCCCCTTTTACACGCATAGCCTCAGCCAGGGTGCCGATTCGGTCTCCGGTAAAATATTTATTGCTATTATCCTGTGGAATTCCGGCAAGAATCACCCCTACAAAATCAATATCCGTATCATCACAGAGTTCATCCACCAGAGGATCCCGAAAATGGTGTAAAGTCGTTTCTTTCGTAGAAGGACCAATTGCCATATGCTTCTCCTTTTTGTTCATAATTGCTCGCAAAGCATGCAATATCTTGTTTTCTACTATATTTTAATAGAGTGCCCGTATCGCACCGTCCCTGTATTCATTTGGTGAAAGAATCACGGGAGACCCCGTGCTTTCTATAATGGAGCGACTTCCGTTAAAACCGGAGGGTTCGGGAGAAAGAAAGTGTGTATCATACATAGCTCCCTGTCCGCTCACCATTTTTACCAAAACAACCTTATCCTTGCCGAGTCTCTCTATATCCTTATAATCATGTCTTTCACTGCAATATTTTCCATCCAACTTCTTCATAAGCAGTCGTATTTCCTGACAGAAATAGTCGCAAAGTCTATGACAGGCATCCGGACCGGAGCGGGAAAATCCCGCCTTTGCCTCAAGACAAACATCCATAAGAAGGATGAGATCTTCCTTTCCCGGTGTCCCTGCACGATCAAATACAATCTGTTCATCCAAGAACCCGTCCGAATTGCCAAAGGCGGAGACATAATTTCCTTCCGTATCCGTCCCGCAAAGAACCAGATAGATTCCTGTCAAAGTATGCGTTATGCCCTCTCCTATTTTTCCGAGTACCTTAGTGGAGATTGGAAGAATATCCATAATGGAATGAATACGAATATGTCGTTCTTCTTTGGAAATAAGTTTTAGGGACGCAGAGTGAATGAAAGGCTCTTTTTCTAAAAGCTTATTCAGTATGGAAGAGTCAAAACAGAGCGTATATTGATTGTTCGCATCTTTTTCCATGGCAAAACGATTTTCATCCCTTGCCTCCTTAACATGAAAGGCCTTAATGCTTAAAGTCCTAAGAATTCTATCTCCCATGATTACCCTTTCTTATCCTAATTCCCTTTCCTTTTATGTTCTCTCCTAGCTTAATCGAGATACCCTGCATTTCGCAAGGGATAGTCCTTTAGTTTAACGAGATATCGCACGCTTTGCGCACGATACTCGTTATGAATAAAAAAGGACTGTAAAAATCAAAATATCTTCATAGCAATCCCAGAATACAGTTTTGATTTTTTTACAGTCCCTTTTTCTTATACCTTTGCAATATATTCATACGGCAGGGATACAATCTTCCCTGCAGACTCGATTTCTTCAAGCTGCTCTAAAGTATCCTTTACAATATTATACTGCATTTCTTTATTGTTCGGTTCTCCTGCATTTGCACCCATCGGAACGAGAGGAGCAACTGCTCTGGGAGTACCGGTCTGTCTTACGACAGGAGGAAGGGCGGCAATGATAATAGTCGGAATACCGGCCTCCTCTATAGCTCTCTGCACAAGCACGGCAGAACGATGACAGGTCCCTCAGCCTGCGGTAAGGATTACGGCATCTACACCTTCATCCTTAAACATCTTCGCAATAGCCGGACCGGTTTCATTTTTAAATTTTTCCTGGTTTCCGCCACCGCCCATGAAGCCGATATGTACAGGCGCTACCGCCTTAATGACTCCATCCTTTGCAAGCTCGTGCAATCGGTCAATGGGGAACATACAGTTTATGTCTTTGTTAACATCACTATTATCATATCCGCCATGAGAAACCATTAACTCAGAGGAAGGCATGGTATCCTTAATCACTCTAAAGCTGAAGTCGCCGGCAAGATTAAATCGTTTATCCTCGTTATGATGTACCCCGGCTGCCGTGGCAATAGCAACTACCATGTCCTTTAGGGGTTTCGTTACCGCTGCCCATACGGGAGGAGGTGTTACAGGAACAAAGATTTCTGACTGCATCCCTTTTACTACTGTAATATCCATCTCTTTCTCCTTTCTTTAGTATTTTATGTAAATATTCTAAGGCTCTTTATGCTTTTGAATATTACTAACATATTTCTCATTTACTGCAGGACCGAGCTGTTCAATAAAGCTCATATTAAAGCCCACTTCCTGCCCGACCTTGATTTCATGGTCGGAAATCAGCATTCGCATAGGAATTTTCAAGAAGCCCAATCGTCCCTTTAAATCAATTCCCACAGCTCCATCGTGAACTTCCACGATTACACCTTCCATGTAAATGAGCTTATCCGAATACTTAAGCATCAGGACTGTAGATACTTTTCCTTAAATTTATCACTCATGGGAAGAGAAGTTTCATTCTCCACAAGCTGAACGGGCTTTCCGCTTAAATTGGAAATCAGTTCTACATTCTGCGCCTTTACATTGGGATTCCATTTCCGTTCCGCCTTTTTGATTTCCTCTCCGGACATCTCGGCCTTCAACATATGGATTGCACGAATGGCGTCCTCATGGCAAAGCGTATTGTTTGCCAGAATTTCGTTTTCGATTCCCGCCTCGGACTTGTTGTTGTCTACCATAGCATTCATATACTTGTTTCCGACAACCAGAGCCCCTTGATTAGCACAGAAGGACATCCCCACAACCTTGATGCCTCTCTTTCCAATCTGCTCTATATGACTGGCGAAATCGATATGATTGTTTCCGAAGCCCTCCGTGGTAACAAAGGCTCCATCCGCACCGATTGCTTCCAAGGTCATTCCGACACGACGGGAAACATAGAACTTTTCCGCATTAATCTGGGGTGAACCCACAAGTACAACTCCGCAAAGATCCAGCTCCTTATCATGTAAAACTTCCAGTACCAAGGGCTCTCTCCAGTAGTGGCGGGACATTTCCTTCGATGCCGGTCCTATGCAGGTTAAAGCATGGATGCAACCGTCCAGCACTTCCAAGGGAGAGACCACAACAGGAATATTTCCAAGGTCCACATTCGGTTTCGCACCAAGTACCCCTACCGGCTCTACCGGAAGAAGCAGATTATCATGCATAGCTCCCTGTCCCATGATTTCCTTTACGATAACAACCTTCTTCTTTCCCGGTCTTCTGAACTGATTAAAGGTCTCCGTATCTACTACAAGACTGTCTTCTGCCTTCTTAAGTGCCTTCCGGATTTCCTCCGTAATCATGTCGGTAGCCGCATGAGCCGCCAAGGGGCCCGGACGCTCCATATTAGTCTTTTCTTTAATGGTCACATTGGTCTTAATAAAAATGTCACCCTTATCCGGACACCCCGGGCGTCCCCACATGATATTTTCGTCAAGATAACCTTCAGAGGAGCCGAATTCTCCAATTTGCACACCGGTAGCATCGGTCCCGGAAACCATCATTACCACGCCATCCAAGACTCTGGTGGTTCCGCATCCGAGCTCTTCATCGCCCTCTTTGGTCGCAATAGGCTGTACATCCATAATGGTGTTGGAAAATCTATGATACTGCTCCGGAGTAATGATTTCCAGCTCCAGCTTCTCTACAAGCTCCTGAGACTGAACCGCTTCCGCCTCTATTCCTTCACGGATGAAAAGAACCGTCCCCTGAAGCTTAGTCTCCGGTCCGCGTCTTACTTCCGTAACCTTGAAGTGTTTTCTTATAAGACTGCGGAGAAGAACTTCCGCTTCCTCTTTAGCCTCGGTAGAAAGAGACAATGAAGAAGCACCCTGCACAGCAGCCGGAGTGGAAGAAATTCCAAACGCTCCTACCGGAATCTGAATGTCAATTCCCTTTCCTTCCCCGATATGAATCTTTAAGCAGCCTCCGAGAGGACTGTTCTGTCCTATCGGAAGACTCAGGCTCTCCCCCTTTGTTTCTTTCTTTACTTCACTTCCTTCCTCTCTCTCCTTCTCGGAAAGCTTCACTAGATCTTTCGTAAGAGGGGTAAGAGAATCACAGATCTTTAGAAGTTTTGCCCCCAAAGCTTCTTCTATCGTAATGCAGCCTTCCAGCTTTAAAAGTCCTTGATCTGCTAAATCATCAAAAATCTCCGGATCCTCCAGATTATGATGAGAAAGGACAATTCCCTCCTCTGCCCTGCAGCACAGCACTGCCGGACTTTTTTTATGCTCTTCTGCATATTCTGCCGAAATTGACATGGTACACTTCCTTTCTTTTATGAAAACTCTATCTGAATATCCCTTCCATCCTCTATACGGATATGAAACAGTCCATCTTCTACAGAAGCGGTAAAATGAGCATAATCTTTCTTCGAAAATGGAAGCTGCCTTCCTTCATGATTTAGCGGAAGCTGCTCCACGGTCTTCGACTTTGTAAGATAGCGCATAGGCTCCATCCCGACAGTTTGAAGCACATGATCCGTCTGATGATGCACCTTTAAGTTCATCTTGGGAGCGGACCCCATCACCGTATTCGTACAATCACTGCAGTTTCCGATAAGAATATCTGTACAGCCCTTGTTCTTAAAGTGTAAAATTTTTGCAGCCTGCCCCGGACAGTTTCCGGGATTTTCACATTTCAGTGTTCCTCGTACATCTACCGCCTGTTTACATGCCTGCACTGCGGTGAGCGTAGCATTATACTTTTGGCAAAGATCTTCCATTCTGTCCATGTTTCCGCCGCAAGCACAAATCAGAACTCCCATTTTTGCCCCGTGAAGATTCGGAAACGGCTCTGTAACAATAATGCCGCCACTGGTTTTCGTAATGGGAGTGGAAAGAGAAACCGCCGTACCTGTGAAGGGGCCTCCAAAAAGAATTTCTCCGTAATCTCCGTCAATTCCACCGGCCATCTCAATAAGCTCTCCTACCGTAGTGCCCACCGGAATGTCCATAAAAACCTGCGCTTCCTTACCCTTTTTAAGCTTTCCCGCTACCGTAATATTTTTTAGGAAAGAGGGCTTTTTTTCTTCAACAGCCTCCGCAATGCGTAAGCAGGTCTCTACATTAATCACTACCGCATTGGCTTCAGACGGAAGCGCCGTAGGCGGAAGCAGGATTCCCAAAACTTCCCTGACAACCGCTCTTTCCTCTCCCATCGGGTATAGATCCGGAAGAAGATGTAAGCTGATATTCGGAAAATTTGAAAGAGAGCGAAGCAGTACATTGATTTCCGCCTCATGCTTTTTCTTTATGGCTATAACCGCCTTCTCCGCCTTACAACACTTCATAGCATACTCTATGCCCCGAAGTGTCTTTTCAGGCTGTTCCAGAATCTGCCTCATATTATGTGCGAGGAGAGGCTCGCACTCAGCAGCATTAACGAGAAGGTAGCCCCCTTTTAAATCCGTATTTAATTTCACTGCGGTGGGAAAGCCTGCACCTCCCATTCCGACAATCCCGGCAGCTTGAATAAGGGAAAGACAGTCTTCTCCCGTTATCTGCTGAAAGCCCTCGCTCTGCTCCGCTGCTTCCTCCAAAAGAATTCTATCTTCGCTCAGTTCTTTCACGAGGCCGTCCACAGCGGAGTGTATATTTGCTCCAAGTCCTTCCGGTACGGCAAGAAGACTTCCTCTCCTTACTGTATCTCCCGGTTTTACGACAGCTTTGGCAGGAGCACCGATATGCTGTTTCAGTAATATCTCCTTCATTTATTTTATGTTCTCCTAAAACATGACTCTATATTTCTTTCTTGATGCTATAGATTATATTTATATATGAAAAGCAAGAAAATCGCCAGTTATTTATCTAAAAAGAGAATCTTGATTTTCGAAAAAAGAATATCTGCTTTGGCATTTTCTCTACTGCCCTTCCTCCGAATCTCCTGACTCTTTTTCTTTTCTTTCTTTTAAGAATCGAAGAAGTGCCTTGGTCGACTGTTCATCCATCTCCGGAATAGAGCGAATTTCTTCGTAGCTTGCCCTGCTGATTCCCAATATGTCATGAAATTTTCGAAGTAAAGCCTTCTTTCTTTTGGGACCAACGCCCTTTATGTCATCCAAGAGAGAATGTATTTGCTCCTTTCCCCTTAAGGACCTGTGATAGGTAATCGCAAATCGGTGTACTTCATCCTGTATTCTTGTCAAAAGCTTAAAGCACTCTCCGCCGGTAGATATTGCCACCTCCCGGGAATTCACAAGCAAAGCTCTCGTTCTATGGTGTTCATCCTTCACCATTCCGCATACCGGTATCCTTATATCAAGTTCCTGTAAAACGGATTGACAAATACTAACCTGCCCTTTTCCCCCATCCATCAAAATCAAGTCCGGGAATTGTGAAAAAGATCCCATTTCGTCCTTTTTACCCAACTTCAAATTTTCTTTTTTCTCTTCTAAGCCGTGAGAAAAGCGTCGATACAACATTTCCCTCATAGAAGAATAATCATCCTGCCCGGAAACAGAACGAATTCGGAACTTCCTATAATCATTCCGTTTCTCTTTTCCGTTCTGATATACAACCATCGATCCCACTGTAAGGGCCCCGGAGGTATTGGAAATATCATAGGATTCAATTCTTACGGGAAGCTCGGAAAGCCCCACAGCCGCTCTTAACTCCTCCAAGGCCTGTTCCTGCTTTTTCTTTTCCTGTCTGTATTTTTCAACATAGCGAAGCATAAGAATACCGGCATTTTTTCCTGCCAAATCCACCAGCTTCTCTTTGTCTCCCTGCTTCGGGTTTATGATATGTACTTTTTTTCCCTTCACCTTGCTTAACCATTGCTCTATGATTTGCTGATCCGGGAGACTGCAAGGTAAATGAATTTCTTTGGGAATAAAAGGAGTTCCATTGTAAAACTGTCTAAGAAAAAGTGAAAGTATCTCTTCATCTCCATCTTCTTCATCGATCTTTAAAAAGCTATGATCTCTTCCTATAATTTTCCCGTCTCGAACAAAGAAAATCTGAATAATACAGTCACTATGATCTCTTCTGAGTCCAAGGATATCTCTATCTTCTCCGTCCAATGCAGTAATTTTTTGGCGGTTTTTCACTGTTTCAATTGCCGTGATTAAATCACGATATTCCATTGCTTTTTCAAAATCCAGTTCTTCGGAAGCATGAAACATTCTTTCTTCCAATGAGGCAATCAGTTCTTCTGTTTTCCCGGCCATAAAGTCAGACACCTTGGGAATCAGTGCCCTATACTCTTCCTTACTTTGCCGGCCGGTACAAGGGGCATCACATTGTCCCATATCATAATAGATACAAGGACGAGTAAGAGGCCTCTCCTCTGAGAATACCTTATTACAGTTACGAATATGTATTGTTTTACGAAGAAGCTCGACCACCTCTCTAACCTGTTCCACAGAGGTATAAGGACCATAATACTTGGAACGCTTATCTTTTTTTGCACGGGTAATAAATAGTCTCGGATAATTTTCCTCCACGGAAAAACGAATATACGGATAGCTTTTATCATCCTTTAATACTGTATTGTAACGAGGCTTATATTCTTTAATCAAGTTTGATTCGAGTACCAAAGCTTCCAACTCGGAATCGACTACAATATACTCGAATCTCTGAATTTGAGCGACCATTTGTTGAATTTTAACAGACTTTTTGTAGGATTTTTGAAAATACTGTTTTACACGGTTACGAAGAATTTTTGCCTTTCCCACATAGATGATTTCGTCCATGGGACCGTGCATTAAATAAACCCCCGGAAGCTTCGGGAGTTTATTTAATTCCTCACTGATATTAAATTCCTTTTCATCTTTTACTAAAGATAATCCGTTTTCCTCTTTTTCCGCCATGAATCCCCTTGATAAAAAAGCAGCAAAAACTAATTTGATTCTTCCTTATGCTCCTCTGACTGCTTTTGCTCCTCTATACGCTTTTCTTCTCTATACTTTTTTTCTTTTTCCCCTTCCTCCTTAGACAAGAACGAGGAAAAATCATAATTATTTGCAGCATTCCAAATAAGCCACTCATCATAACCGCTATCATAAACCGCCTCTATTTGTGCTCGTATTTCATCCCTTCCATAGGAAATATAATGCTGTAAATAGGATGCGGTAAAACCTTGCAACCAAGGTCGTACTGAAGCTTGGTATGTTCCTCCCCCTGCCCCTAAAGCCAAAGCCTTTTGAGATGAGCGAAGTGCTCCCTGAATTGTTTTATAGGGTTCCGTATCCGGATAAGTGATGCCGAAGTTTCCGCTACCATAATGGGAGGGGTAAATCATCGGGCACATATAGTCTACACATTCCGCCATAACGGGATAGTCCTGCCCTACCGACATAGTGTCCACATAGGAGCCTATAATTGTTCCAAAAACATCCGCAGAAAAGAAAACCTCCTTTTTCGCCATGCGATCCGCCATAAAGCGTACAAACTCGGTAATAATTTTCGTCTTATCGGATTTGGCCTCCTCCGGATAAAGTACATCCTGCATACCCTTTTCCGTGCAGAAACGGACATAATCCAGCTGTATTTCATCAAATCCGTCATCTGCACAGCTCTCAGCTACAGAGGCAATATACTCCCAGTAATCCTTTTGATAGGGATTTACCCAGTTTAATCCGTTATTATCGACAAAAAGACTACCATCCGATTTTTGATTCATCCATTCCGGATGTTTTGTCCCAATATAAGGATCCCTAAAGCATACTAAGCGGGCAATCACATAGATCCCCTGATTATGACAACGCTCTAAAAGAGCAGGCAAATTGCCAATAATATTAAGATCCGCCCCCGTCTCCTTTACCTTAGGATTATTCATCCTATAGCTGATTCTTCCCGAATCGTTTTTTATGTCTATCACTACCGCATTTAATTCTGTATCCTTCATGGACGCAAGAATTTCATCCATTCTTTCAGAGCCTGCAGTATTATCCGTAAGATATATTCCTTTTACCTTACATCGTTCTTTTCTGATTATACTTTTCTTCCATATCAAGGCCTCTTTAGCCTTTTCTTCTTCCTTCGCTCTTTCCTGCGCCTCTATGCTTTCCTGCGCTAAAGACTCTTGAAGCTCGGCTTTCTCCGCCAGTTCGGATTCGTACTGTTCGAGCTCCGGCGTCTTGTTTACTTTATACTGGAGCGGTGCTTTACCGCCACAGGCGGAAAGAAAGAATATAATCAGAAAAAAAATCCCAAAAAAAGATTTATCTTTCATAATCCTCCTATTTTTCAGCAAAATCTAGTCTGATTATACCACTTTGCCATGCTAATACAAGGAATTTTGGGATAGCGCAAAAAAGCCATAGGGCAAGCACGCTTTCCTGCTATGCCCCATGACTTTCTGTTTATAACGAGTATCGTGCGCAAAGCGTGCGATATCTCGTTTTCTTCTATAATCTGCATGAACTCGTAAAAACCAAGATAAAAGTTCCGTTTCGCTCCACTAAGCCTTATGCTTTAAAATCTTCCGCTACGGCACCGGCTAAAGCTTCCAAGGCTTCTCTGTTTACTGTGGAAGACTTTACCGTAAGAGATTCCCCAATATAGGAAATGTCCTTCATACTGTCCAAAACCGCTTTAACAAGCTTGGCACTCTGCGGAGCCCAAGTTCCATTCTCAATGAGTGCCACCTTACGATTCTGCACATTTAAATTTTTCATATCCGTCAAAAGACTCTCCATCTTGGGGAAAAGACCGTTATTATAGGTCGTCGCCCCTAAAACAAGATGACTTGCACGGAAAATCTCCCCTATCAGATATGAAACTTCCGTTTTCGAGACATCATAAATGCGAATATTTCGAATTCCTCTCATCCCGAGTTCCATCGCAAAGTAGTTGATAATGGACTCCGTATGGCCATAAACGGAGTTATACAGAATAAGCACAGCCTGCTCTTCCGGAATATAACGGGACCACAAATCATACTTATTGACAATAAACGGAATATCTTCCCTCCAAATCGGTCCATGCAAGGGGCAAATCATTTTGATAGGATTGGATAAGGCTTTTTTTAAGGCAGCCTGCGTTTGCTGTCCGTATTTCCCAACAATGTTGGCATAATAGCGCCTTGCATCATCAAGGAAGTCTTTATCCTTGTAATTTTGTTCATCGGCAAAAATATTGCCGTTGTTACAACCGAAAACACCGAATGCATCTGCAGAAAACAGGATAGAATCCGTTGTGTCATAGGAAAACATAACCTCAGGCCAA
>CAUTEL010000036.1:0-9844 GCA_963537185.1 uncultured Oribacterium sp.
GGGAATGGCTGCGGTACCTATGAGTGGTAAAGGTCTTGCCCATTTACTTAGGAAAGAGAGCTATCACAAGGGAATTGATGTAAAAATCAAGGAGAATAGAATCAGCTTGGATTTTCATGTTATTGTGGCTTACGGTGTTCGCATCAAGGCTGTGGCGGAAAATCTTGTAGAGAGTGTGGAGTACCGTATTTCTCAATTTACCGGTATGGAAGTAGATCGTATCAATGTGTATGTAGAAGGTGTACGCATAATTGATTGATAGGAGGGTAAACCCTGTGGGTAGAGTGCTTAGTGCAAAAGAGCTGAAGAAGGCATTTTTAGCAGGAGCCAATCAGCTCAATGCAAAAAAAGATTTAATTAATGAGTTAAATGTATTCCCTGTGCCGGACGGGGATACGGGAACCAATATGTCCATGACCATTCTTTCTGCTGCAAAAGAAGTAGCGGCAATAGAAGATGGGAAGATGAAAGATATATGTAAGGCGATGTCCGGCGGTTCCTTACGAGGTGCAAGAGGGAATTCCGGAGTAATTTTATCTCAGCTTATCAGAGGCTTTACCAAGGAACTTACAGAGGCAAAAGAGGTTGACAGCTTGGTTTTGGCAAAGGGCTTCCAAAGGGCTGTGGAAACAGCTTATAAGGCAGTTATGAAACCGAAGGAAGGAACAATTCTTACTGTTGCCAAGGGTATGGCGGATAAGATTATGGAATTAGCTCTTACAGAGGAGGAAATACTTCCTCTAATGGAGAAGGTCTATGCTCATGGAGAGGAAGTATTAAAGCATACACCCGATCTTCTTCCTGTACTTAAGGAAGCAGGTGTGGTCGACTCCGGCGGAGCGGGGCTTATGGCTCTTATGGAGGGAGCACTTCGTTCTCTTAGAGGAGAGAAGATTGTTCTTGACTTAGAGCTAAAGGAGAGTGGAGCAGTTTCTGCACTGCTTGGAGAAAGAAAGAATAAAGGGGAGATTTCCACCGCCGATATCCGCTTCGGCTATTGTACAGAATTCATGGTAAATGGAGACCATTCTTTTACGGATGAAGAGGTAGATGAGCTTCGGACTTACTTAATGGGTATAGGTGATTCTATCGTTTGCTTCTCCGATGAAGAGATGATTAAGGTCCATGTGCATACGAATCATCCCGGTGATGCCTTTGAAAAGGGGCTTGCCTTAGGCTATCTTTCCAAGATGAAGGTAGACAATATGCGCCTTGAGCATCATGAGCTTTTGATTGAAGATGCTTCCCGTATTGCAGCGATGGAAAAGCTGGAGGAAGAAGAAAAGCCTATGGAAAGAAAGGCTTTCGGTTTTGTGGCGGTTTGTTCCGGAGAGGGGCTGGAAAATATTTTCCGTGATCTCGGCGCCGATCAGGTTGTTTCCGGAGGACAGAGTATGAACCCGTCTACGGAGGACTTGGTCAATGCGGTAGAAAAGATTAATGCAGAGCATATTTATATTTTACCGAATAATAAAAATATCATTCTTGCGGCAGAGCAAGTTTGCAGTATCTTGGAAGATCAAGCGATTACAGTGCTTCGCAGTACTACAATTCCGCAGGGGATATCAGCTTTGATTGCCTTTCAGGAAGATTTGAGTGCCGAAGAGAATGCGGAGAACATGACAGAGAGCTTAAAGGCTGTTTCCTCCGGTGAAATTACTTATGCGGTACGAGATACTACGATTGACGGAAGAGAAATTCACTCCGGAGATATTCTTTTCTTGGGAGATAAGGGGCTTTTATCAGCTGCAAAGGATATTCTTTCTGCTGTAAAGGAAGCACTTCCGAAGATGGGAGAAGGAGAAATCCTTAGCCTTTACTATGGAGAAGATATTAAGGCGGAGGATGCGGAAGAGCTTGTTTCTGAAATTCAAAAAGACTATCCGGATTTGGAAATAGAGCTGCAAAACGGCGGTCAGGCGGTTTACTATTATCTCTTATCTTTGGAATAAAGAAAGGTATCGAGCTTGTTTCCGGGAAATACAATCTATTATGATTGATTTTACAAATATAAGAAGCTGAGTCCTTTTTAAAGATAAGTTGAGATATTGTTTTGGGCTATGAAGGGAAGAGTCGGGAAAAGTGCTCACTTCTTTCATGGCCCTTTTTTATGGGAAAGAGCTATGCTAAGTGACGGAATTGAAAAAATAAAGGGAGTAGGAGAGAAAACTACCGCTCTTTTTCATAAGGCCGGAATCTACACAAAGGAAGAGCTTCTAAATGGGTTCCCGATAAGCTATATAGACTATCCTCCCGTTTCTTGCATAGCGGATGCCCGGGAAAAGGAATGGATGGCTTTTTCAGCTATCTTAAAAGAAGATTTTCGAGGAAGGCCCGGAACAGAAAAGGAAATCTTACTTGCCCGAGTTTTTGACAGCAGCGGAGAAATCACGCTACAGTTTTTTCATGCCCCATATATCCGAAAGACATTGAAAAAGGGGATGCACTTTGTTTTTTACGGTCAGGTGAAGGCGTTTCAAGGGCGATTTTATATTCAACAGCCTAAATATTTTTCTGTAGAGGACTATCAGGAAAAAAGAAAACTTTTAGAAGCGGTTTATTCTTCCGCTAAAGGAATAAAGAACTATATTCGAAGAAGAGCCATTGCAGAGCTTTTTAAGGAAGACTTTGCTTGTTCCGATGTTTTCACGGGGGAAGATTTAGAGCGTCTTTCCCTTCCGGATAAAAGAGAAAGTTTGAGACTCCTGCATTTTCCGGAGAATTTTCAGGAAAGGGAGAGAGGACGGAGAAGGCTTGCCTTTGAAGAACTCTTTTTTTACTCCCTCTATCTTGAAAAGGAAGAGAAGGAGTATAAGGCGGAGAAGCTGTTTTCTCTTTATGAGGAAGGGGAAGAAAACAGATTCTTTTCCTATTTTCCTTTTACCCTGACTGCTTCCCAAAAGAACTGCATTGCAGAAATAAATATGGAGCTTCAGAAGAAAAAAAGAATCTATCGTTTTATAGAGGGGGATGTGGGATCCGGTAAGACTGTCATTGCATTTTACCTGATTTTCCTTACGATAAACAGGAGAAAGCAAGTGGCCTTTATGGCACCGACCGAGATTCTTGCTAGACAGCATTATGAAAATGCTATAAAGCTCTTTCCCGATAATATTGCCCTATTACTTGGAAGTATGAGTCAAAAGGAGAAGAAGGAAATATATAAGGGAGTAGCTAAAGGAGAAATTCTCGCCGTATTCGGTACACAGTCCTTGATTCAGGAGGGCTTAAACTTTTCTGCGCTGGAAAGCATTGTCATTGATGAACAACATCGCTTCGGCGTAAAGGAAAGACTGAAGCTGGAGAAAAAGGGAGATTGTCCACACACGCTCTTTCTTTCGGCAACTCCTATTCCGAGGAGCCTTGCCAAACTTTTATATGGGAGCATTCCCTTTTCTGTGCTACAAGAAAAGCCGGCAGACAGACTTCCGATTAAGAATGCACTCATTTACAAAGAGGAACAGCAAAAAGCCTTTTCCTTTATTATGGACGAAATCAAAAAGGGCAGACAGGCCTATGTGATTTGCCCTATGATTGAAGAAAATGAGAGTCTTCCGGTAGAAGCGGTTCTTTCATATAAAAAAGTCCTGCAGAAGTTTTTTCCGGAGACAGTCCGAATCGGAGTTCTACATGGAAAGCTTAGGAGCGAAGAGAAGGAAGCCGTAATGGCAGACTTCAAAGAGAGAAAAACGGATATTTTACTCTCTACGACCGTTGTGGAAGTTGGAGTGGATGTTGCCAACGCCACGGTTATGCTCATTGAAAATGCAGAACGCTTCGGTCTTGCGCAGTTGCATCAGCTTAGGGGAAGAGTAGGGCGGTCCGCCTTACAAAGCTACTGTATCTTTCTGGATCGAAAGGATGATGAAAAATCACGGGAACGATTGGAAATTATGAAGAACAGCAATGACGGCTTTGCTATCGCGAAAGAAGACCTCCGCCTCCGAGGGCCGGGAGATTTGTTCTTTGGAGAGAGGCAATCCGGAGAATTGCAATTTTCTATGGCGGATCCGATTCTTGATGAAGAGCTCTTTCGAATTGCCAGAGAAGAAGCGGTGCAAATGTTGAAAGCCGACCCGGAACTGAAAAAGCATCCAAAAGTTCGAGAAGAATTTTTAAAAATGATAACGACGGATACACCGTAAGATAATTATTCCGGATATACATTAATATAGGAGATAAAGTTGAAAAAAATAAGTTTAAACTATTTACAAAGTCTTCTTTAATTTGTTTTAATACATAGGGAAATGGAGAGAAAGAAATGAGAGTGATTGCAGGAACGGCTAGAAGAATCAATTTAAAAACACCGGATGGTTTAGATACAAGGCCGACCCAGGATCGAATCAAGGAGACTTTATTTAATATCATACAGTTTGACCTTTCGAACGAAGATGTACTGGATCTTTTCGCCGGAAGCGGTGCGTTGGGGATAGAAGCGCTATCCAGAGGTGCCAAGAGGGCAGTTTTTTGTGACGCAGCAAGACAAGCTATTCTCTGCATTGAGGAAAATCTGGAGAAGACACATTTTAAAGAACAGGCTTTGGTACTTCCCGGAGATTATAATGGAGCAATCAACAGTCTTTTGCGAAAGGACTATCATTTCGGACTGGTCTTCATGGATCCGCCCTACGGAAAGGCGCTTGCAGAAAAGGCCCTGCTCCGTTTAAAGGATAAGCCCTTCGTGGATGAGAATACCATTTTTGTAGTGGAACCAGGTCTTGATGAAGATTTTTCCGCTAGGGAAGATGAAGGCTATACTATCCTAAGAGAAAAGAGCTATAAGTCCAATAAGCATATTTTTCTGCGCTTAATTTAGAAGGGATAATGAAAAGTAAGGGAGCAAGGTATTGGAAGTAAGGCATGGTAAGCGGTTTGTATAAGGAAAGAAAGACTTATTTGTAAAGAAAGTAGGAGAGGAAATGAAGATAGCCATTTATCCGGGATCTTTCGATCCGGTTACCTTTGGACATTTAGATGTGATATCCAGAAGTGCGAAAATGGTGGATAAATTAATTATTGGAGTGCTTATCAATAATAATAAGACCCCGTTGTTTTCTACAGAGGACCGTGTTAGAATGATTAACGAGTTAATTTCAGAGTATCCGAATGTAGAGGTGCATTCCTTTAGCGGTCTTACAGTGGATTATGCGAAGGAGGTCGGTGCTACGATGATTGTTCGTGGTCTTCGTGCCGTTACCGACTTTGAGTATGAGTTGCAGCTCGCACAGACCAATAAGGTTATTGCAGAGGATATAGACACTTTGTTTCTGGCTACAAATCTAAAGTACTCTTATTTAAGTTCCAGTACAGTGAAGGAAATAGCTTCTTTTAATGGAGATATATCGGCTTTTGTTCCCAAATCGGTGGAAACAGCCATGAAGAAAAAATTCGGTTATGAATAGGCGGAGGTAGTATGAGCAGAATAGAGCAATTGATAGGGGAAATTGAAGAGTATATTGACAGCTGTAAGTTTCAGCCTTTGTCTAACAGTAAAATTATAGTGAATAAAGAGGAGATGGAAGAGCTTCTGGTAGAGCTGCGCTTGCGCGTTCCTGAGGAAATTAAAAAATATCAAAAGATTATTTCTCAGCAGGACGCTATATTGGCAGATGCAAAACTTCAGGCAGATTCTATGCTAAGCGATGCCAAGGCGCAGACAGAGGAAATGGTTTCCGATAGTGAAATCATGCAGCAGGCTTATGCAAAGGCAAACGCGTTGGTGCAGGATGCACAAAATCAGGCGGATGGCATTATTAATAATGCTGTAGCGGATGCAGACCAGATTCGTTCGAATGCGATTCGTTATACCGATGAAATGCTTGCCAGCTTGGAGACTATTATCTCTCGTTCCTTAGATAATGCTACATTGCATTTAAATGAATTAAAGTCTTCTCTCAGTGATTCCAGAAGCATTGTGGAATCGAACAGAGAGGCACTTTCCAAGGCTATGCCTCAGGACAATTCGACTGAACTCGGATAAGTCGTAGATGAGCACTTGCTTACTTGAAGACGGCTCAGACAATCTTTTGAAGTATTTTTGAATATTAATTTTCTTTATGAGATTGACATAGAGGAGAAGAAAGTTTATAATCCTTCACTAGCGGCTTGTGAGGTAAAATACATGATTCGCTAGTGCAGGAGCTTTAAGAAGAGAGTTTTCTTCATTATTAAAGCAAGAATGGCTAAGAGGAATTTTGTTCCTTACAGAATCTATTTGATAACGATGCGTGGCTCAGCTTGGTAGAGCGCTGCGTTCGGGACGCAGAGGTCGCTGGTTCGAATCCAGTCGCATCGACTTCGAAGAGCGGGAGATGTATGACATCTCCTGCTTTTTCTTATAGGATAAGAAGATTTGTAGAGAGGGAAGTAAGAGGTATGGGAAGAGAAAATTTTAAATCCAGAATCGGTTTTATTCTGGTGAGTGCAGGCTGTGCAATCGGTATTGGAAATGTATGGAAGTTTCCGTATTTGGTAGGACAGAATGGAGGAGGCATTTTTGTACTTTTTTACCTGCTTTTTCTTTTGACTATGGGACTTCCTATCTTGACTATGGAATTGGCTGTCGGTAGAGCCAGTAGAAGCTCTGTGGTAAAGGCCTATCATAGGTTGGAACCGAAGGGAACAAAGTGGCATATACATGGATATGTCTGTATTTTCGGATGCTATCTTTTGATGATGTATTACACTACGGTATCCGGATGGATGCTTTCTTATTTTTTCAAATTTCTTTTTGGTAGCTTTGAAAATATAGAGCAGAGCCAGGTTGAAGGAATTTTTTCCACCATGCTCAGTCGTCCTGAAGAAATGACACTTTGTATGGGAATTACGGTTATAGGAGGCTTTATGATCTGCTCCTTGGGTTTACAAAAAGGCTTGGAGAAGGTCACTACGGTAATGATGAGTGCGCTCTTGATTTTAATTGTGCTTTTGGCTGTGCACAGTCTGCTTTTACCGGGGGCGCTGGAAGGGGCGAAGTTCTATCTTCTTCCAAATATCGAAAAAGTAAAGGAAATTGGCTTGTATCACGTGGTTTCTTCGGCTATGAATCAGGCATTTTTCACTCTGTCTTTAGGAGTTGCGGCGATGGAAATCTTCGGTTCCTATATGTCTGAAGATTATACGCTGGTCAGTGAAGGCATAAAAATTTGTGCTTTGGACACTTTTGTTGCGATTATTTCCGGTCTTATTATTTTCCCGGCATGCTTCAGCTTTGGTGTGGAACCGAATGCCGGACCGCCCCTTATCTTTTTCACACTGCCGAAGGTCTTCATGCACATGCAGTTTGGTAGAGTGTGGGGATGTCTTTTCTTCCTCTTTATGACTTTTGCGAGCTTTTCCACGGTTATTGCCGTTTTTGAAAACCTGATTTCCACCAGTATTGACAATTTCCACTGGGATAGGAAGAAGGCGGTAATTATCAACTGTATTTTTATTTTTGTGATGAGTATTCCCTGTATTTTAGGGTATAATTTATGGCAGGATTTAAAACTTATCGGTGGAAGAGATGTTCTTGATTCCGAAGACTTCATTGTAAGTAATCTGATTTTACCGATTGGCTCCCTTGTATATCTTCTGTTCTGTGTCAGCAAGTGGGGATTCGGTTTTGATAGGTATATTGAAGAGTGTAACAAGGGCATGGGAATTAAAATGTCCAAGGCTTTGAAGCCGTATTTTGTTTTTGTATTACCGATTTTGATTCTGATTTTGCTTTTACAAGGCTTGTTTTAGGGCTATTTTAGGAGCTAAACCGGTATTGTAGACCTTATACACAGTACGCATTATGAATGCAAATTTTTGTTATACTTTCCTAAAGGGAAAGCATTTCGGAGATTGGATAGGAGTCTTATGACGATACGGGAAGAAATGGAGGAATTGGAAAAGAATACACTCTCCCCCTATGCTTTTTTAAGCATGAATTCTTTGGGGCGGGATTTTCCGGAAGAAGAGGACGATATTCGTACCATTTTCCAAAGAGATCGAGATAGAATTTTACATTCCAAAGCTTTTCGGCGCTTAAAGCATAAGACGCAGGTTTTTATCCAACCGGAGGGCGACCATTATAGGACGAGACTCACGCATACTTTGGAAGTGAGTCAGATTGCAAGAAGCATTGCGAAGGCTCTTCGCTTAAATGAAGATTTGACGGAGGCGATTGCTCTCGGGCATGACCTTGGGCATACACCTTACGGCCATGCGGGAGAAAGAGCCTTGAATAAAATATGTTCCTTCGGCTTTTCTCATGTAGAGCAGAGTGTCCGTGTTGTGGAGGTTTTGGAAAAAAACGGTAGAGGACTCAATTTATCAAAGGAAGTTCGGGACGGAATTTTGAACCATAGAAGCTCCGGGCATCCGAAGACCTTGGAAGCGCAGGCGGTTCGCCTTGCCGATAAAATAGCTTACTTAAACCACGATGTGGATGACAGTATCAGAGGCGGAATTATTACAGAGGAAGATTTGCCGGAAGAATTTCGCTTAGTTCTTGGAAGAAGCGTAAAAGAGAGGATTGATACTTTGATTCGTTCCGTTATCTTTTCTTCTATCGGTAAGGACAGCCTAAGAATGGATCCTGCAGTGGGTGAGGCTATGCAGGGACTTCGTAAGTGGATGTTTAGCCATGTCTACAAAAAGAGTGAGGCAAAGGAAGAGGAATGGAAGGTAGAAGGTATGCTTCTTCTTCTCTTTACCTTTTATATGGAGCATCCGGAGAAGTTGACGAAGGAATATCGCTTCCTTTATGAAAATAGCTTAAAGGACAAGAGTATTTCCGATAAAGAACACTTGGAAAGAGTGGTTTGCGACTATATTTCGGGTATGACCGATGAGTATTGCAATCATAAGTTTATGGAGTACTATGTCCCGAAGGCATGGGCGAAAGACTGAGGCTAAAGACTGAGGCTAAAGAATAAATTGAGCTTTTAATTACTACGGTAGACTTCTATGGGTAGAGCTTAATATAGCTTTTAAAGGAGCATGCATGTATTACGGAGAGGATATTGTCGAGGAAGTTCGTCAAAAAACGGATATTGTAGACCTGGTTGGACAATATGTTCACCTGAAAAAGAAGGGATCGAGCTATTTCGGTCTCTGTCCTTTCCATGGAGAAAAAACGGCTTCCTTTTCCGTCTCTCCCGGAAAGCAAATTTTCTACTGCTTCGGTTGCGGCAAGGCGGGAGACAGCATCCGCTTTTTGATGGAATATGAGAACCTAAGTTTTGTGGAGGCTTTAGAGGAGCTTGCAGAGCGTGCCAATGTTACGCTTCCGAAGGAAGAAAAAAGAGATAAGGGAGAAGAGGATCTTCGCTACAAGATACTGGAGATTAATAAGCAGGCGGCACTGTTTTATGTAAAGCAACTTCGCAGTGAAAAAGGAAAGCAGGGTCTTAATTATTGCGCGAAAAGAAAGCTGAGCGGTGAAAGTATTACACATTTTGGTTTAGGCTATGCAGGAAAGGAAAGAGACAGCCTTTATCAATATTGTAAGTCCTTGGGCTTTAAGGACCAAGTTTTACAAGAATCAGGCTTATTCAGCTTTAAGGAAAATGGAGTCTACGATAAATTCTTCAATCGTTTGATTTTCCCTATTATGGATTTACATAATCGGGTTATCGGATTCGGAGGAAGAGTGATGGGAGACGGAGAGCCCAAGTATTTAAACTCTCCGGAAACCAAGCTCTTTGATAAGTCCAGAAACCTTTTTGCCCTTAATTTTTCGAGAAAATCCCGAGCGAATTATTTTATTCTCTGTGAAGGCTATATGGATGTGATTTCCTTGCACCAATGGGGGTTTCCGGAGGCAGTAGCAGCTCTTGGAACGGCTTTCACGGAACAGCAGGCGGATCTTATG
>CAUTEL010000037.1:0-9715 GCA_963537185.1 uncultured Oribacterium sp.
AAAAATGAAATTCGGGAGCTTTTTACGGCTCTTCATATTGAAAACGCCAAATATCTTTTCTTTACGGCAGAGAGTGACTTGGAAAATTTTGCACTTTATGCCGGAGTAATTCAAAGAATCAAGCCGAAGAGGGCAATTACCGCCTATGTACACTCCGAGTCGGGGACTGTGTCAGGCTATATGGAGGAGCTTCTGTTTGAAGAGCGAAAAAAAGAAGAGAGCTTAATGAAGCTGGATACCGTGCACTTTAACGAAAGAGACTTAACGATTAGAATGCTGCTTCAGGAAAGACTTGTGCAGGACAGTCTTTTTAAGAGTTTAAACGGTGTTTCCGAACTTTCTTTTCCCGGACAGAATGAAGAGCGGGAAAGCGAAAAGGAATCGCTTAGGGATAAAACGCTTTCAGCCGAGAAGATTGATAAGGCGATTTACGCACCGCATATCCTTCTTTTTGGGGTAAATGAACTCAGTTTTCCCTTATTAAAACAGCTTGCCAATGATGCAACGCTTTCTTTAAAAAAGAAGACGAAGGTCACGGTTTTGGATGAAAATGCAGGACGAGGCATCGCGGAGCTCCTTTCCATCTATAGTGGCGCATCTAGGGAAGAAAATCCGGAAGAGTTCGGGGGAGAAAAAACGGAAATATCCGCAATAAGAAGCACTCCATCTGTCGGGCTTGAAATGGCTTTGGAAATCGAGTCCATAGAGCTTGGGGCGGCTTCTATGGAGACAGTTCAAAAACAGCGTTTGGAGAATTACTTAAAAGCAATTGAAATGGACGATGCGCCGACACTCATTTTTCTGATGGATAAGGACATCATAAAGAGCCTCAAGGCGCTGAATCTCATCAATCGTTATTTTGAAAATGTGCCAAAGCTTATTCGCAATGTTTCCCAAGTGGATTTAAGAGAGCTGCTTCCGAAAAGGGGCGGGCAAATCCGAAGCTTTGGAGATATTTCCGAGATACTCACGGAAAATGTACTGATTCGGGAGTCTCTGGACAGGCGTGCCAAGGCCTTTAACGAGGCATATAATAAAGCTTCCTCTCTAAGCGGTATGGGGGAAGGGGCGAGCTGGAATGAGCTTAGTTTTGTGAAGAAGAATTCTTCGCGTCTTTCGGCTACCCATGCGATAGTAAAGGAAGAGTTCTTAAGACGAATATTTTCCGAAAAAAGTGAAATGGAAATTCGTGCCTTTTGTAGAGAGAAATTTTCGGAATTTACCAAATTACAGGAAGTACAAAAAGAAAATCAAGAAGAATTCCGTAAGCGCTTTTGCAGTTTTTTAGAGGAAAATCCTCTGCTGGACTTCCTGTCAAGGCTTGAGCACAAGAGGTGGTGCAACAGCTATTATGCCATGGGATTTCGCTATGGAGAAAAGAAGGATGAAAATAGAAAAACCCACCCCTGCCTTATTGAGGATTGGGAAGAAGTAATCGGGGAGAAATTCGATATTTGTCATCCCGAATATGATTTACTGTCCGTATTCACTTTGTTTCAAGAGGGGGAATAAGAGGCTTTGAAATAGGAATAGCAAGAGGTCTTAAAAAAAAGGAACTGTAAGGGGTTTTGAAAGAGGAGCAGTAAGAGCTTTTGTAAGAGGAGTATTCAAGATGGAAAAACAATATAAGTACGATGCCTTTATCAGCTATCGCCATGTGGAGCCGGATCAGACGATTGCGAAGGAAATCCATAGAATGATAGAGAGCTTTAAACCGCCTAAGGAATTTTATAAATCGGGTAAAAAGACAAGCTTTCGTGTATTTCGGGATAGGGAGGAGCTTGCGGCGAGGGACTTAAGTACCTCCATTGAGGAAGCGCTTAAGGAAAGCCATTTTCTGATTGTCCTTTGTTCCAAAAGAACCCCTCTTTCCGAGTGGTGTGAGAAGGAAATTAGGTCCTTTAGAGCCTTGCACGGGGATTCCCGTATTATTCCGGTGCTTCTTGAAGGGGAGCCGGACGAGTCCTTTCCTATGCCTCTTAAACAGTTAAAAAAAGGGGAGGATGAGAGCCTTCTGGATGTTTTGGCAGCGGATATTCGTCCGGAGGAGGTATTGAAGAAGGATTTTCCGGGCTATGAAGCTGTGCAAAAGACGGATAAGGGAAGGCTTACGAATTTAACGAAGCAGGCGGTGAAACTTCTAAAGGTGGAAAAATACCGTATTATGGCGGCTATCCTTGGTTGCAGCTTTGGAGATCTGAAGCAGAGAGATAAGGAAAGAAAGAACAGACTGATTCTTACGATTTCCTCTATGCTTGGAGCTATTTTTCTCATTTTTGCCCTTTTTATGACAAATGCCTACCAAAAGGCTGAGCAGGCGAGGCAGGAGGCCGTGCAGTCCAATGCGAGTATATTGTTGAAAACGGCAAAGGATACGGCAAAAGACGGAGATTACCTGAAGGCTGTTTTAATTGCCAAGGAAGCCATGCGGTCTATCCATGAAAAAATGCCGAGCTACAAAAAATTAAGAGGGGAAGAGCTCTCTATTTTTCATGATGCGATTTATCATAGCGGGGCTTCCACATTGACTTCCATTTTCACAAAGAACAAACTGACTTATATGACTTTAAGCTATAACGAAAAATATCTGGCTTATGGCTTGGATAATGATATGACGGCAATCGCCAGTGTAGAAAACGGGGAGGTCTTAAAGATTCTGTCCGGCCATACGCAGCAGGTTAAACTGCCGCTCTTTTCTCATAATGATAAAATGCTAGCGACTTCCTCTTTTGACAGTAGCTGTATCATCTATGATGTGGAAACGGGAGAAAGTTTAGCTAAACTGGAAATTCCCGGTATTCCGATGCTGAGCAAGTTTTCCGATGACGACTCTGAACTTTTCTATGTTGCATTTCGGGATAATTTTGCAGACTTTTATGTATTTGATACGACAAAATGGGAGGAAAAGAGTAAATTTACCATAGCTGAACCCATAAAAAATGCGGATATCAGGGGGGACGGCAAGGAGGTGCTTATCGTATTAAGTGCCAATGTGGAAGAGCAGCTTAGCAGAAGAAGGATGCAGGACGGAAGTATTATCGATGTTCTTCCAAAGGAAAAGGCTCAGGACATGAATGGGCAGGAATATAGCCTGTCCTATAGATCTGCAGCCTACTCGGGAGATAAGGAAAGTATACTCGTGCTAACCGATGCCAATTTAAAGAAGCTTTCTCTTACGGATTATACAGAGCTTTTTAAACAGGATATTAAAATCAATAGCAATGATTTGAAACCGCTTATCGAAGGAGAAAATGGGGAAAGCATTGCCCTTCAGTCCTACTCCAAAATATATCTTTTGGATGGAAAGAGCGGAGAAATTACGGATGAAATTTATTTTTCGGAGCTGGATACCAAGTATTTCACCTATAATTCAAAGACCAATACTGTTGTGGGCTTCGGTGCGGACGGGCGGTATTCTATTTGGCGCAACAAGGTCATTGTAGAGGATATGTTAAGCTATGGCGGTGCGATTCCGTCCGAGTTTAAGTTTTTACAAGACGGCAGCAAACTTATTGCAAATTCTCATGACAGCCAGACGATTAAGATCATCGATATGAATTCGAGAATATCCGCTGAGCCGATTTATGCCAGAATCGTATCGCATTCCAATGATTTTTCAAAAATGCTGCTTTTTGACGGAAGTGAGTTCTCTATTTCTTCCGACAATGGAAAAAGCAGTAAGAAAGTCACGGTAGAAGATAATTTAAACTACGGACTGATGAAAGACGGCAACAATTATCAGATTTCCAATGATGGAAGGTATTTGACCTCTGTTTGGCAAAAGGCGGATTCCGTTAAGCCGTTTTTAGCGCTCTATGACTTGGAAGAGCAGGAACGACAGGAACTGGAAGTCAACTCTACGGCCCCTCTTTTCCGATTTTCGAATGACGGGAAAGCACTCTATCTTTTGGATGCTAGTGAAGGATTAAAGGTTTACAGCACGGAGGATTTTAAAGAGATTGCAAGCTATCCCGATATTAAGGATAGTGCAATAGATTTTTTACTTTCGGAAGATGGAGAGCTGCTTCTTGTAAATCGTTTTTCGGGAACGGCATCCTTATACAATCTTTCTTCAGGGGAAGAGGTGGCGAGTATTCCCGGACAGGTTCTTCATCTAAAGAGAGAGGGAGAAGAGATTATTTTAAAGGGGATTCAGAATAACAGCAGATTCATCTGGAGTAATAAAGCGGATATAAAGACAGCGGCTTTGGATGACAGTTGTGCACAGACTCCGCTGAGCTTCGATGATGTTAATATTTATAACGAAAGTTCCGGCCTTCTTTTACTGATTCGAAACAATGAAATGGAAAGAAAGGCCTATGTGGTGGATTTTGAGAGCGGACAGCTAAAAATGAGTTTTACGCCCTCCGTAAAGCGCTATAATGTAAATGGGTATATTTCCCCGGACGGAACGGTTATTGCGATAGACCAAAACTACTATGCAAAAATCTACGGCGATGATTCGGTGGAGCATGATTATATGAGTTCTGCCGTCTACCATATCCTTAGCGAGGAAGAAGTGGAGAAGGAAGTGGAGAAGATTCTTGCCGGAAGAGTCTTAACAGACGAAGAAAAGGAGCAGATCGGTATCGCTACGAACTAATACCGGAAAGAGTATAGGTGAAGCTTTAAAGAAAATAGAAATTTGCTTCGGACAAGGACTGTACAGATACTGTACGGTCCTTTTTTGGTATTCTAAGCGAATCGCTCGCGTAGCGCACAGTATCGCGTTTCAAAAAAATTTAGAATTATATGCAAAATATTTATATAATTATAAGAAAATATATGGTAATATAACACGACGTAAAAGTACATCAATGCGTGGCATAAAAAAGGAGAAGAATATGAAAGCAAAACGAAATTTGCTGGCATTACTGCTGTCCGTGGTGATGCTTTGGCAGGGATTTTCCGTTGTGCATGCGGAAAATGCTGCGGTAGCCAGTGGAAGCAATTTACCGCAGAGCGGTCTTTCCCAGGTTGCGGGAGCGAGTTCTTTAGGGACCGGGCATGAAAGACAGGATGTCATTTCGGAGATAAGAATGACGCTGAACGATCAGCCTATTAATGAAAATACGGAGATTCATGCCAATTCCACCTTTGCTTTAAATTTAAAACTTGCCGTAAAAGGGAAGGCAGTGAATGAAGGAGACTATGTCGAGCTTAAACTCCCGAGCGCTCTTTCTGCGAAAGACGAGAATACGGAACTGAAAGCCGGTACAGTAACGATAGCAAATGCGCATTATGACAGCGTGTCGAAGAAGCTGAGAATCACTTTCACAGGAGATGCGGCAACTTACAGCGGCGCTGACGGAGAATATAAATTCTATGTTCGTGTGAACAGTTCCGAAGTGAGTACAGCACAAAAGATACCGATGGAAATCCAAGTTGGAGGAGTGAGTCTGTTTTCCCTGAATATGAATTATAAGGGAGTAGGAATGGATGAAGAGCCCAACTTCTGGAAGAATTATGGCGGTGACATTGAAACCTATGTAGATAAAGACGGTGTTAAGCATTTTTTAATTCATTTTTTCATTCAGGCAAACGGAAGAAGAATAGGAAATGTTTCTGATAAATACACGGATGTAAAGATACACGATCAGTTAGTCAGTTCGGTTCTGTCTTATGTAGATCCGAGTGATCCCGAGCTTTCCATGAACTGGGCAGATCCTTCCGATATCGACAGGTTTACCCCTAAGCTGGTACGCGGAGTATGGAAATCCGGTGAGCGGGATAGCACAGGTTTTCACCCGGTAGCGGATGGCGCGCCTCGAGGACATAAGTGGGCACTTCAGGATAAAACGGATTCTTCCAAGCCGGCCCCTGTGGAAAACACTTCTTTAAGCTATAAAGAGGGAAAGAGAGCCTTTGATTATGCAGTGGGGGAATTAAATAAAGAAGAAGGCTTAGAGCTACAGTATTTTGTAGAAGTACATGAAGTTCCGAAGAATGGTTCAAAGTATTATAATGATGCCTCCCTTACCGCAAATCAGATAGAAACGAAACTGCATAAGCGTGAGGTAAAAGTCCAGGCTTCAGAGGGAAAATTCGATGTAACACCGTACACCCTTCGTATTGAGAAGTTAAATAAAGAAGGAAATCCTCTTGCAGGAGCAGAGTTTACGATTAGGGATAAAAAAACGAATATAGAAAAGACTTTGGTAACGGGAGCAGATGGAATAGCGGAATGGGATAATGCTTTACTTTCAGAATATGAAATAAAAGAATTTAAGGCACCGGACGGCTATGTTTTAAATGATACTCCACAAACTATTTCCAAAGAGGACTTACTTCGTGTTTCCGGAGAGGATAAGGCGGTAGTGACAAAGACCTTTATCAATGAGAAGCCCGGAGAATCGAAGCCGGAAACAAGAAATGTAACGGTAGATAAGAAGTGGATTCAGGGAAATTCCACTGCACAAAAGCCGGAAAAGATAAAGGTTTATCTTGTAGAAAACGGAGTGAAGACCAATAAAGTAGAGGAACTTTCCGAGGAGAACGGTTGGAAGGCATCCTTCTCTAACCTTCCGAAGAAGGATCAGAGCGGAGCGGAGATTAGATATACCGTTTCCGAGGAGCAAGTTCAGGACTACAATCCTGCCATTTCCGGAACACAGGACACAGGTTTTACGATTACAAACTATACCGGAGATCGTGTGGCGATTCCCGTTACAAAGATATGGAAGGGAAGCGGAGAACATCCGCGCGGCATTATGATTCTGCTTTTTGCGAATGGAGACAGAGTTTCTTCCTTCTACTTAACGAAAGAGGACGACTGGCAACATACCTTTGTTATGCCGAAGTTTGACGGCAGAGGAAAAGAAATCAAGTATACGGTAACCGAAGAAGAGCTTCCGAACTATACGGCAAGCAGAGCCGATGTGGAACAGGACGGCTATCAGAATGTCTTTGTGAATACAAAGAAGGAGAAGCCGAATGATCCCGAACCTAATAAGCCGAACGATCCAAAGCCGAGTGATCCTGTGCCAAACAATCCGGGCGGCGGCGGAAATACACCGGGTAATCCCGGTGGCGGTGGAGGAAGACCGAGAGTTCCGGGCGGAAATACCCCAAGTAACCCCGGGGATAACGGCGGAAACAATCCTCCTCCCACAACCCCGAATGAGCCGGGTGAGGTGCTTGGTGCAACTCGTCCTGAAGATGGTAGCGCTGTGAAGAACAGTGCGGTTCTCGGAGAGAGCAGACCTTCCGTAAGAGGAAGAGGAGCTGTAGCAACAGAAGATCAGAGTGCTATGAAGATTTATGCGCTACTCTTTGCTCTTAGTGCTATTTCTCTTTTGGGATTTTCTATATACGGAAAAAAGACTGAGAAGAAAAAGCTGAAGCGCTAAGCAGATAAGAAGTATAATTGCAAATGATAAGTGAAAAATAATAAGAAAAGCTAGGACTCCGGAAACTCGAAGGAATATAGGGAGATCCTAAAGAAGGAAGAGAAGAGATGCTCCTGAAGTGTCTCTTCTTTTTTTCTATTCTATAGGAACGATTTCGGGAAGCGTATTAAGGCATTTCAAGCTTTTCCGGTTTCCCTTGTAAGAACTCCTTCTCTCCAGTAGAATAAGGCAGTAAGGAATAACGATACGGATTTATGAGGAGAGAAGAATGAAAGAGCATATTGGAATTTTGGTTTTTGGAGCGGTTTTTGTGGATATAAAGGGTTATCCCTTCTCTCTTTATCGTGCAGATGGAAGAAATGCCGGAAAAGTCGTAAAGGTACATGGAGGTGTGAGTCGAAATATCGTAGAAGACATAGCGAACCTTGAGCTTCGACCCACCTATGTTTCTGTTGTAGATGAAGATGCGCTGGGAGAAGAAGTGGTGCAGAAGCTGAATCGCCACAAGGTGAATACCCGCTTTATTAAGCGTCTTCGCGGAGGGCTTGGGACTTGGCTTGCCATATTTGATACCGAAGGAGACCTGATGGGCTCGATTTCCCAGCGTCCGGATCTCTCTTCACTGGAAGAGGTGATTCGAGAGGAGGGAGATTATCTCTTTTCGCATTGTGACAGCGTGATAGTGGAAATAGATATGGAAGCGAAACTTTTAAAGCCGATATTTGCTTTGGCTGAAAAATACAATAAGAAGATTTATGCCGCAGTTTCTAACATGTCTATTGCTCTGGAGAGGCGGGATCTCTTAAAAACAACGGCCTGCATTGTTTGTAACCAGCAGGAAGCGGGGATGCTCTTTTCCGAGGATTTTATGGAAATGGATTTGGAGGAGCAGTCAAGTCGCTTGTCTTCTTTAGTTGTAAACGCACAGTTTCCGCAAATGATTATGACCTTGGGAGCGAAGGGGGCGATTTACGCTGAACAAAACGGAAATCATGGCCATTGCAAGGCGAAAAAAGTGCATGTTTTGGATACTGCAGGTGCTGGCGATGCCTTTTTTGCGGGCGTTGCGACAGGACTCAGCTATGGAAAAAGTCTGGAGGAGGCTTGCGAAATCGGAACCAGACTTGCGGCCTCTGTTTTAGGAACTTCGGAAAATGTAAATCCACGCTACCTTCCGGAGGAGCTGGGCTTAAAGAGTATAGAGGAATAAGGAATATTTGATTAGTTAAAATATCTACAGTAGTTAAAAAATCATCTGTAATAGGTGTTTTTAATAATGTTGCCACGCTTTTATCTTAGAACAAGGCCTAAGAGGCCTTGTTCTAGTAGCTGAAAAGGACAACCCAATAATCATTTCCCTCACCATCGACATAATAGCCGGAGCCGAAACGAAGGAAATCACTTCTTACCATGACTTCATTATGCCCGCTGCTGTTTTTCCATGCCTGAACAACCCTTGCGGGGGTACTTTGATTTTTTGCCAGGATTTCACCGCAGACATCGGCTTCCATGAAGACGGAGCCTCCCTGTGGCCTGTTGTGAGAAAATAAAATGGCACACTCCTTTGCTCTTGTTTCTGCAAGGGCATTTAAGCTTTCGCTTTCCCCAAGTGGAGATAGGGAAATACTTGCCCTATACTCATTAATTCTTGCCAGCACTTCTTTAGTGAAGCTATCTTTATTTCTAAGATATTTTTCATGATAAGCATTTGCTTTTCTACTGTTAAATTTAATTTGAACAACATTGTTTACGGTCCAAGCTCCGTTTTGATTTACGGTATAGCCGTCCGGCGTAACCGTGTTTTCGGCCATCCAGCCCAAATAATCAAAGCGGTAGCATTCGGAAATTCCATCATTGTTTCCGTCTAACCATTGCCAGGTAGATTTTAGAAAGTTACCATTTCCAAGATCATACCACCATGCATTTTTGGACATACCTCTGGACCAACCAAGAGCAAAGGCGGGGAGCGCGGAGAGCGTGGATAAAATCACAATTAGGATGATTATCTTAGCTGTCATACTCTTCTTGCTCCTCACCTTTTTTGTGCTGTTTTGATTCTTAACAAGTGGCGCAGGCGAAGCCTGAGACATCTTGTTTACTTTGCTTTCTGCAGTTCTTATTCTTTGCTTCATGTATTACCTCCTTTTGGGCATCATATTTCATTATTTATAATCAAATCAAGAGAAAAAGTGATAAGTCACAAAAGTTTAAAGAAAATGAGAAAATACTTGTGCATAATATAAGATAAAAGTAAGAAAAAACTTGTAACCATTAAAATAATTTGTCAAAATGCTTAGAAAAATATGGATAATTTAGAAAGAACAATGCTTGAGTGAAATGTAACTATACGATTACTGCCCTATGGC
>CAUTEL010000038.1:0-9708 GCA_963537185.1 uncultured Oribacterium sp.
AATAGTGGTAGGTCAGTACATTTTCCTGATCCTCCACCACCTTATCTCCCAGACCTTGTCCAAGAACCACCACCATTTCGCTAAGAATTCCTTTTGGATTTTTTGTAAACAGAACACCGGACTTTTCCGGAAACAGCATTTCCTGAATGAGTACCGTTTCTCCCAACAAGTCTGCTTTTTTCTGTTCTATATTCTCCTGCTGTTCTGCGTTCTCCTGACGTTCTGTGTTTTCATTCTGTTCTGCTTTACCCTGCTGTTTTAAATCGTATTCCGCCTTCCCTCCATTCGCCTTTTCTTTATAGTCCAAACTTCCGGCGTAGGAGGCAAAGACCTCCTGTACCGCTTCCTTGACCTTCTCCCTTTTTACATTTAAGCGAGTTAAAAACTGTCCGGCAAAGGAATGATCCCCGCCATCTTCCGCAGAAAAATTGGAGCGAACGGCAAAGAATTCCTTCTTAGAAAAAGAAAGATTCACTTCCTCATTTTCCGAAACCAGGATAAACTTTGGAACCGGAAATCCCTGCTCTTCTAAAATTTCTAAATGCCTCGCCTTCATTTCCTATGCTTTTCCTTCCAGAGTCTTATGTGAATCTTCCGTAATTCTATGAATATTCTCCTCCATACTCTCAGGAAGGTTCCCGCTCTCCTCTCCTTTGTATTTCAGATATGCTAAGTACTCAATATTTCCCTCCGGTCCTTTTATTGGAGAAAAGCTGAGCCCCTCTATGGAGAAGCCTATACTTGCCGCAAATTCCAGTACCGTACGAATAACCTCTTCATGAACCTTCGGATCTCGTACCACGCCTTTCTTTCCGACTTGCTCTCTGCCCGCCTCAAACTGTGGTTTAATAAGGCAAACCACC
Source organism: uncultured Oribacterium sp. (assembly GCA_963537185.1). Classification (GTDB taxonomy): domain Bacteria; phylum Bacillota; class Clostridia; order Lachnospirales; family Lachnospiraceae; genus Oribacterium. The sequence continues at coordinate 864 of CAUTEL010000038.1, forward strand.
TCCGCAGGAAGGCTTGCGAGCTTTTTTACCACCGGAAGCACGAGTTTTAAACTGATAAAGGAAACATCAATGGAGAAAAAGCACGGCTTTTCCCCTAAATCCGTATCTTCCACGAAACGGATATTGCACTTTTCCATGCAGTGTACCCGTTCATCATTTCTAAGCTTCCAATCCAACTGTCCATGTCCGACATCCACAGCATAGACTTCCTTTGCCCCATTTTGCAGCATGCAATCGGTGAAGCCGCCGGTAGAAGCTCCTATGTCCATGCAAATCCGGTCTTTCAGCTCTATCGGAAAACTCTTCAGTGCCTTTTCCAGCTTGAGCCCTCCTCGAGAAACATAGGGAAGCGGATTTCCCTTGACCACGATTTCCGCAGTATACGGAAAGGTCGTTCCTGCCTTATCTTCCTTCTCTCCATTTACAAAAATAAGGCCTGCCATGATGGCACGCTTTGCTTTTTCTCTACTCTCAAAATGTCCTTTTTCCACTAAAAGTACATCCAGACGCTCTTTCTTTTCTCCCATTTTCTTCCCTTCTTCTCTATCCTCTTATTCCTAAATTTGATAACGCCCAATTTATATTATCCAGATCCTATAGCTTTTAAACGGAATCCGACTTTTTATTGCAAGTGATTTTCCTATTATATACTAAATTTTTATAAATTACGCAGAATAAGCTGGTCTATTTCCCTAAAATCCGATAGACTGTCTTTTGCAAAATGTTTTACACAGAAAGGAAGATAAAAATGATTAGTGCCAGAAACCATTTTCATGGAATTGTCAAGGAAGTTCGTAAGGGGGCAGTAAATGCCATCGTAAAGCTGGAAACCGCAGGTGGCCACAAGGTAAGCTCCACCATTTCTTTGGAGGCAGTTGAAGATTTAAAGCTCGTTGAAGGTAAGAAGGCTTGTATCTTTGTAAAAGCCACAGAAGTCATGATGGCCAATGAAAACCTCCGCATTTCCGCAAGAAACCAGTGGAAGGGCGTAGTAAAGGAAATCAAGGAAGGCGCTGTAAATGCCATCGTGAAGTTGGAAATCGAAGAGGGCGTAATCATCAGTTCTACCATTTCCATGGAAGCGGTAAAGGATCTTCAGCTTAGCGCAGGAAGTCATGCTGTAGCCATTGTAAAGTCCACCTCCGTAATGCTTGGAGAGGAAGAGTAATTACTTCGCAAATAAATTACTTTAGGAAGCACTTTCCCTGAAAATCAAACTAAGGCGGATGAACGCTTTGCCTTAGTTTAAAAACGAGATAGCGCACGCTACGCGAGCAATACTCGTTAAGAATTATAAAGGACTGTAGAAGCTACTTTCTACAGCCCTTATTTTTTTACTTAAAAAACCCTTTATCCTCAAGTCCTTCTATAATGCTGTCCGAGTCAATCTTCAGCATTTTCCGTAGAGTGGAAATATCGCCATGCTCCACATAAGCATCGGGGAGAGTAATATTTTCCACAACAATCTCCTTGTGATGCGCTTCCATGTAGGAGAGTACCGCTTCTCCATATCCACCGGAGCGTACACCCTCTTCCAAAGTGAGTATCTTTCGATAGCCTTTCTCAGCAAGCGAGTCCAGGATATCCGTATCGATCGGCTTTGCAAAACGGGCATTTACGAGGCTTAATTTTACACCCTTTTTCGCCATCTTTTCTACGATATGCTCTCCGGTCGAAACCATGGAGCCAAGAGCAAGAAGCGCTATTTCCCCCGGTTCTTCTATTAATATCTCCGCCTTTCCGTACTCTATCGGCTCCTGCTTTTCCGAAAAGCCTTGGTAAGCTGTTCCCCTCGGGTAGCGAATCGCAATCGGCCCCTGAAACCGCAAGGCAAAATGCAGCATTTCTGCAAGTTCCTTCGCGTTCTTCGGAGCCATAATCGTCATGTTCGGAATACTTCTCAGATAGGAAATGTCAAAAATCCCCTGGTGCGTTTCTCCATCCGCTCCAACAAGGCCTGCCCTGTCAATGGCAAAGACGACAGGGAGCTTCTGCAGGCAGACATCATGCACCAGCTGGTCATAAGCTCTTTGCAGAAAACTGGAATAAACTGCAAAGACCGGCTTTAAACCTGCACTCGCAAGACCTGCAGCGGAGGTTACCGCATGGGCCTCCGCAATTCCCACGTCAAAGAAACGCTTCGGAAAGAGCTTTTCAAACTTGTCGAGACCCGTTCCGTCCGGCATAGCTGCCGTAATCGCTACAATCTTTTTATTTTCTTTTCCTTCTTTTATGAGACTTTCCGCAAAAATATCCGTATAGCTCTTTTCACTGCTCTCTTTCTTACTTTTTCCCGTAGCAATATGGAAAGGCCCCACACCATGAAAGGCACTGGGATTTTGCTCCGCCGGAACATAGCCCTTTCCTTTTTTCGTAACCACATGTACAAGGACGGCATGATCTATGCGTTTTGCCTCATGGATGACCTGCTCTAAAGCATGGAGATTATGTCCGTCTACCGGTCCTAGATATGTTAGTCCCATATTTTCAAATAGCATACCGGGCACAAGAAGCTGCTTAATAGAGTTCTTCGTGTTTTTCAGGCGCTCGACAAGATGATTTCCGACAAGGGGAATTTTCCCAAGACCGCTTGCCAGATTTTCCTTGAAACGCGTATAGCCCTTGTGTGAGCGAATACCGTTCAGATAAGTGGACATTCCCCCCACATTTTTCGCAATCGACATCTCATTGTCATTTAAAATGATAATGAAGTTCTTCTTCATCTTAGAAGCATTGTTTAAGGCTTCGTAAGCCATACCGCCGGTGAGGGCTCCGTCACCGATTACGGCAAGAACGGTATAGTCCTCTCCCAAGATATCCCGTCCCTCCGCAATCCCTAGCGCTGCGGAAATAGAGGTCGAGCTATGCCCGGTATTAAAACTGTCGTATGGACTTTCCTCCCGCTTTGGGAAACCGCTGATTCCTTTGAATTTTCGAAGAAGCGCAAAGTCATCCCGTCTTCCGGAAAGAATTTTATGTGTATAACACTGATGCCCCACATCCCAGACGATCTTATCCTTCGGGAGATTCAGCGTGTGAAATAAAGCAATGGTCAGCTCTACTACCCCTAAATTCGAGGCAAGATGCCCTCCATTGTCGGACATCTTTTCTATAATAAAGCGTCGTACTTCCTTCGCTAAGATTTTTTGCTCTTTTAGGGACAGCTTTCGTACATCCTCCGCCCCTGTAATGTTCTCCAATAACATAAATAAACCCTTTTATTATATTATTTATTACTCTTCCAATATGCGTAGTACAAGCGGTAAAAGTTTCAAATCATTCCCATAATATGAACTTTCTGATTTTATTTCTTTCTACTAGCAAGGTAAACTGCCAGTTCTTTTAGGAAAATGTAAGCCTTTTCTGACTCTTTCAATAGTGCCGCCCGGCCGGTCTCCTTTAGACTTACAAACTTGTCCTCATCCACTCCGGCTTTTTGTGCTTCCTCTACAAGCTTCTCTTTAAGGCTCTCCAGCGCAGAAATGGCCTTTTCCGTATACTCTTTTACCTTCTCTTCTGCCCTTTCTCTTCCGTAGAGAGAGTAAGCTGTAGTCTTTCCCTCTTCCGTATCAGAATGCACCGGCTTTCCAAGCTCCTCCGTCGTAGAGATTTCGTCTAAAATATCATCCCGAATTTGAAAGGCAAGGCCGAGCTTTTCTCCGTAAAGTGCAATCTCCTCCTGCACTTTTTCCCCGGCACCGCCCAAGATGGCACCCATGAGGAGGGAAGCCCGAAGCAGTGCCGCCGTCTTCTTCTCCATAATGAAGAAAAGTTCCTCTTCGGAAAGAGGCTGTCCCTCTTTTTCGAGGTCTACTACCTGACCGCCCACCATACCATCTATGCCGGACTCTCTCGCCAGCACTAGGAGCGCCGAGAGCACTCTTCCTTCATAACGGGAAAGCACGGGATTTTTCCTCTTTTCTTTCTGAAAAGTTTCCAAAACTGCCTGAAAGGCATAGAGCGAGAGGGCGTCTCCGGCAAGAATACCTTGCGCCTCCGAAAAATGTGCCCAGGTGGAGTCCTGCCCTCTCCGCACGCGGTCATTGTCCATAGCAGGGAGATCATCATGGCAGAGGGAAAAGCTGTGAATCATTTCGATGGCCGCCATAAAGGAATGTAGAACAGGAAGCAAAACTTCCTCCTCTTCCCCTTTGCAAAGAGAAAAAGCCTCTCCCACCAAAATCGGGCGAATCCTCTTTCCCGGCGCCATAAGACTGTAGTTCATCGCCTCTCTGCCGGTCCTGTCAAAGCCCTTTTCTTCCGGTAAGAAACTCTGTAAAATGGCTTCCACCGCTTCTTTCTTTTTCCCGAGTGCCTCTTTGATACTCATTATTTTCCCTCTTCACCGTCTAAGATACGGACTTGCTTTTCGATTCGGTCAATGCTGGAATTCGCTTCCTTTAGAAGCGCTACCGCCTTTTCATAAATTGCGAAGCTCTTTTCCAGACTTTCCTCTCCCTCCATCTTTTGTAATAGGCTATCCAAGTCCGTGAAAATCTCGCTTAAATCCTTTTTCTGCTCCGCTTTTTCGCTGTTCTCCACTTTCTCCGCTTTTACTTTTTTTTCAGACTTGCCCGCATTTGCTTCCGGAGCAGTTTCTATTTGTCCATCCTTACCCAATACTGACATCTCTTCGTTTTCCTCTATCATAATCTAAACACTCCTCTTGATTGTTATTTTATCCGATATTCTTTCTTAGTATTTTACATCTTTATTCTATCGTCTGCTTTAACAGGAGCTTTTTTGCGCAAGCATGCTGTCTTTCATAAGCTCTGCAGTGCAGCCTAATTTCATTCAACTATGCCATCTATTTATTTGCTCACTTTTTGCTTCAATCTCTTCCACCCTGGCTTTTGCGGAGCCGTCCGAGAAATGCAGTTCCAAAAGCTCTCCTTTTTTGAGCTTATCCGCGCTGCTTACCCTGTGTCCTGCTTCATCTCGAACATAGGAGTAGCCGTTTGAAAGTAGGCGAAGGGGAGAAAGCGCATCAAACCGCTCCGAAAGAAGCTGCATTCTATGTCTATTTTCCTGTAGCTTCTCCTCCATTAGCCTTGGAAAATCCTGATAAGCCGTAAGACCATGCCTTGCCTTTAAAAGCTTTTCCTCTATAAGATGCGGAAAGCTCTGATAACGACTAAGACGAGCCTTATCTTCACTGAGTCTTCGCTCCATAATCTTCGCAAAATGAGCATAATCTTGCAAATTCTCCTTGGCGCTTTGCAGGGCCTTCATCATCTGATTTTGCAAGCGATTCTGTAAATCTAGGAGCCGATGCTGTTTTCCCTGTAAAATGGCTTTGGGATGCAAAACAGAGAATTTCAACTCCTTCTCCTTCAGTCTTTGCCTAAGGAAAAGGATTTTCTTCTCGATTCGCTCGTGAAAACTATAGGTATAGGAACTTAAATCATCCACAAACTGCATATAGTCAAAGACCGCAAGCTCCGCCGCGGCAGAGGGAGTCGGTGCGCGTAAATCCGCGACAAAATCCGAAATGGTCGTGTCGGTCTCATGCCCTACAGCAGAGATAATGGGGGTCTCAGCATTAAATATTGCCTTTGCTACCGCTTCTTCATTGAAGGCCCAGAGATCTTCAATGGAGCCGCCTCCTCGCCCTACAATGAGAGCGTCCAGACCAAGCTTATCCAGCCTCTCTATTCCCCTCACAATGGACGCCACAGCGCCTTCTCCTTGCACAAGAGCCGGGAATAGCGTGATTTCCACAAAGGGATTTCTCCGTCTTGCAATCTGCACAATGTCTCTTACCGCCGCACCGGAGCTTGCCGTAACCACACCGATACGCCGGGCATACTTTGGAATCGGCTTCTTATACATGGGATCAAAGAGTCCCATTTCCATAAGCTCTTTCTTCAGTGCCTCAAATCGAAGGTAAAGGTCCCCCTGCCCTGCAAGCTGGAAGGAATCCGCATAAATCTGATAGCTTCCCCCCTGCTCATAGAGACCGATTCTTCCCGTACAAAGCACCTTCATGCCATTTTCCAAACGAAAACCAAGCCCCGCCCTCTTTCCGGCAAACATGATGCCCGAAAGCTGCGAAGCTTGATCCTTAAGCGTAAAATAAATATGTCCCGACGGGTGCATTTTCAGGTTGGAAATCTCTCCGGACACCGTAAGGTGGGAAAGAAAGAAATCCTCCTGCATCATTCGTGCAAGATAACGATTGACCTGCGAGACCGTATATTCTTTCTTGGAAGCTCTTTCCATAAACTAATCTTTCTTGTTCAGAACGATGTGGAAAGAAGAATTTTTCTGCTGCTTCTTTCCCTTCTTTTCGCCCTTCTTTTCTCTCTTTTCAGCAGAGTCGGAAAGTTCCGGAGAAAGTTTTGGAAGAATCCGCGCAAGCACACCGTTCACAAAGGAGCCGGAATCCGCGCCTCCGTACTTCTTCGCAATTTCCACCGCCTCATTCAGGACTACCTTCTTCGGAATGTCCTCTTGGAACTTCAGCTCATAAAGAGAAAGGCGAAGCACCGTTAAATCGGTCTTACTCATTCTCTTCGTGGTCCAGCCTTCCGTATCCGCATTAATCATGCTGTCCAGCTCGGGAAGCTGCTCTAATATCTTCAGCACCTCGGCCTCTAAATATGCCTTTTCCTCATCGGGAAGACAGTCAAAGGCGATGATACTCTCATCGTCCTCCTCTTTTTCAAAGGAATAGTGGCTGATTCTCTCTGTCTTCTCCTCTCCCTCATAAAAGAGGGTGGAAAATAAAAGCTTAAACTTATGGCTTCTTTCTTCTCTCTTATTCATTCTCTTTATTTACCACTCCGGAAATCCTGATATTTACTTCAGAAACATTGAGTCCCGTCATATTGTTGATGCTTGCGGAAACCTTATCCTGCACAAGGTTGGAAACCTTCGGGATAGCATAGCCGTATTCCATATTGAGGCTTAAGTCCACCTTGACCTCTCCCTCTCTTACCTGTACCTTCACACCTCTTGCAAGGTCCTTGATGCCGAGCTTGGAAATGAAGTCTCCGGACCAGCCTCCATCCATGGAATGCACGCCTTCTACCTCGGTTGCCGCAATACCGGCAATAATGGCAAGCACCTCATCGGCAATCACCACATCTCCAAAGCTGTTATTTCCCTCTATCTGAATGTTCTTCTCGTCTTCCATATAGCCCTCCTATCGTCTTTTACAATACTAAGCCTTGGAAAATTCTACCATAAAAAGAGAAAAGGGGAAAGATGTTTAGACGGAGCAGAAACGGCCCGTTATCTTTTATTGATAACAAACATCGAAAGCCGGTCTCATGTCTTCTATTTGTCCATGGGATATTCCATAAGATCTTGCTATCTTTTCCCAATTTTCTCTTACAGTCTCCAGGATATTATGGGCCAAATCTACCGCTTCCGACTCCGCTATTCCGAATCGGTAAGCTGTCTGAATCGCAAGTTCAATACAAATCCTGTTATCTTGTTCATCTACATTGAGTGAAAGCTCATCTCCGAAGGGAACCGGATTTACATCATAAAGAGGGGAAAGTGCCCAACCATTCTTTGCCAAAATAAAAGCATGATTTCGCAAATGGTCATCTGTATTGCTAACAGCCATATTGAAAACAATTCTCCTCCAAAGTTCAAGTAAATCCTTTTTAGGCTGTGCTCCATAAGATTTTAGGAAAGATGCCAATTCCAAATAACTGCTCCCGTCTGCTGCAGATGCTCCATCTTTTTTCCCGAGTAGCGTCATGGCAGAAGCAAAGTGTACTCGTTTGTTGCTTTCTCGATCAAAGCGCTTTACCAAATAAGTACTACCTAAGGAAGAAAAATTTTCAAGCTTGGCGTCAGGAACATTCAAACCGCAGAGGACCGCTAAGTCATGCACTACCATCTCCCATGCACCGGTATTATTTTCATCATTTTTAGAAGGAAACTTCGCAATCCAAAGCTGATTCTTGGTATCTTTTACTGTTGCCTTAGGTCTTGCTCCCCCTAGTGAAGAACCGGGCTTGATTAACTGTCTAAGCCACTTTTCAATCGCCCCTCCATCATCACTTTCAAGCTTTCTTGAAGCTTCCTCCAGAGTTCTTAAAGTAGCCCAAGGAGGAACAGCAGCTCCTTGATCAGCAGAAAGAAAGGGCCCATCCGGGTCTGTTTTTAGTCGAATCCCTCCCATTCTGGTTTCATCATATACTCCCAAAAGATAATCACTGTCATATAGCTTCGAAGGCTTACGCCCCTCTTTCTCCGCCTGTAATCTTTCACGCTTATTCATCAAAACACGACCCCAACGGTCAGGAGAAGAGTCTGAAAATAAACCAAAAATAGTCTTTCCGGAAGGATATTGTCTACCGGAATATGGCATAAGTTCCGGATCCGGCGTAAATGTAAGACCGGTTCTTTCCAACCATATTTTATCAAACTCAAAGGAGTAGGACTCTTCTCCTTTGAGCACATCTACCGAAAGACATCCCATCAGACTTGTCTTGTCAAAGCTGAAATCATCGTAGACATAAATGGTCTTTTGTTTGGATGCCATTAGCCTTTCCTCCTCGGTGCACGCTTTCTTGTAAGTAGATTTAAGTCCTGCAACCGTCTTCCCATTTCATCATCTTTAGCAAGGAAAAGCAGGTCCTTATCCAGATTGTTTAAGGCATGTAAAACTGCTGCATAGATTCCCATAGCCACAGCCGGTTCCCCTCTTTCCACTTTCCATAAAGACGCTCTGCTGATTCCCGCACGTTCTGCCACAAGTTCAGCAGATAGACTTCGTCTGAGTCTGGCAAGCTTTATTTGTTCTCCCATACTTTTTAATATTTCTTCCGTTCCCGGAAGTATGTTATATGCAGCTTTCTTCATTTTCACGCCTCCTATATAATGT
>CAUTEL010000039.1:0-9684 GCA_963537185.1 uncultured Oribacterium sp.
GTACAAATGCTGGGGGGATTTTCTCTGACAGTAGGAGATAAAATCTTAGATTTAGGTAACAATAGTAAGGCCAATTTTTTGAAGCTCACGGAAATTGTTATGTTAAGAGGGCTTGGGGGAGTCTCCAAGCGAGATTTGATTGACGGAATTTTCGGTCATAAAGCCCTTTTGGATGAAAATAACAGCTTGAATAATTTGCTTCATCAGGCTAGAACCCAGCTTAAAAAAGCAGGAATGCCGGGCAAAAAGATTATTGACGGAAAAAGAGGGGTATATGCTCCCGAATTTCATCCGGATTATGAGTATGTTTTGGATGTACAGGAGTTTGAAGATATTTGCATAAAGGCAAAGAATGAAAAAAAAGATGAGAAGAAGTTCGCTCTCTATCAAAAAGCCTTTGCCGTATATAGAGGAGAGCTTCTCCCGGAGTTCGCTACGGACTACTGGGTTATTTTGGAAAGTGTTCGCTTAAAAAGGCTCTACGACGATGTTATTGATTTCTTAGGTACGCGCTATAGAACCAATGAAGAGTTTGAGGAGCTTTTTGCGCTTTACGATAAGGCAAATAAGATCTACCCCGATAACGGCTGGCAGATTGAGATGATTGATGCTCTGATTCTTAGAAAAGATTATAAGACCGCGTATGAGCTCTATACAAAGTGCGCTCATTACTATCAAGACGAATTGGAAGTACCTATTCCCGATGCACTTCGTTCCTGCTATGACAGACTTTCCGATAATGTGCGTGTAGTGACGGATGATATTCGCCAGATTCAGGCCAATATCGTTCGAAAGGATGAGAAGCTGAAGAGTGAAATGGGGGCAAAAAAGCTTGGAGCATATCTGTGTCCCTTTACCAGTTTTATTGACGTGTATCATGTTTTGAGAAGAAATCTGGAAAGAAGAGGCTCTTCCATTTTCATGATGCTCTGCACACTTGTGGATTATGAAGGTAAGCCTATTCATAATCAAGAGAAGTTAAATGCCAGAGCGGAAATTTTGCAGCAATCCCTTTCTGAAGGATTACGAAAGGGCGATGTTTATACCAAGTACTCCGCTTCTCAGTATTTGATTTTGTTGATCGGAACGAAGAGGGAAGATTGTGCTATTATTTACCAAAGAATTTCCAGAAGAGTAAAGGAGCTTGCCGGCTCCAGAGCGGAATTCCGTTATCGTATCGTTTCCCTGGCGGAAATCCCGGGAATTTTGGAGAAAAACAACCAGCTTGAGGAGTAATGCATCCTGCTGTTAAGGGAAAAGAAAGTGTTTTCGGAAAAAGAAAAATGAACTTTTTGCTTGACAGTGAATCGATGATTTGCTAATATAAACATTGCATTTCGCAAGCGTGCGTAGCTCAGCTGGATAGAGCGTCTGGCTACGGACCAGAAGGTCGTGGGTTCGAATCCTGTCGCACGCATGAAGGAGACTCTTTGCATAAAGGAGTCTTTTTTCTTTTGTAAAGTAGAGGTATGAGAAAAATGCTTTTTCTTTTATAAGCGGCTTATTGCGCAATATCTTGCTTGAAACCCTTGCATTTTTTTAAGCTGCATGCTAAAATGTTTTGGTATTTCATTGTTGTGACTAGGAAAGGGGCAAGCGTTGGCTTGCTCCTTTTAACAATAAGGAGTGAAAGTTCATGGAAACAGAAAGAACGAAAGTATATCTGGAAGAAATCCTTCCTTCTATGGGATATGCTTTGGACAGTGTGACATTTACGGAGGAAGCGGGAACGCATTATCTTCGTGCTTTTATCTACAGAGAGGACGAGGCGGATATGACGGTCAATGACTGTGCAATGGTTTCCAGAAGGCTCTCCAAGTGGTTAGATAAGGAAGATTTTATTGATAAGGAGTATATTTTGGAGGTTTGTTCTCTTGGCTTTAAGGACAATCCTTCCGACGGAGAGTTTGAGTTTGAAGAAGAAACAGGAATAGAAGAGGGAGTAGAGCAATGAATAATGATGAATTGAGATTAGCGCTGGATTTACTGGAAAAGGAAAAAGGAATTTCCAAACAGGCTATTATTGAAGCAATCGAAATGTCTTTACAGACAGCCTGCAAGAATCACTTCGGCTCAGCGGATAATGTGAGAGTAAGTATGAATCCGGAGACTGCGGCATTCACCGTTATTGCGGAGAAAACGGTTGTAGAGGTGGCGGAACATCCCAATACGGAAATAAGTTTAGAGGAAGCAAGAAATATTGATGCGGGATACTCTTTGGGGGATATTGTACAGATTCCGGTAGACTCCAAAGCCTTCAGCCGTATTGCGGCACAGAATGCGAAGGGAGTAATCGTTCAAAAGATTCGTGAAGAGGAAAGAAAGATTCTTTATGAAGAGTATTATTCCATGGCAAAGAGAGTTATATCCGGTGTGGTTGAGAAGGATACGGGAAGAGCTCTCATTGTGAACCTGGGGAAGGTGGATGGATATTTGGCTGAGGGCGAGCAGATTAAGGGCGAAAAGATTCAGCCTAACCAAAGAATCAAGGTTTATGTTGTGGAAGTTAAGGATAACCCGAAGGGACCGAAGCTTATTCTCTCCAGAACACATCCGGAGCTGGTAAGAAAGTTGTTCTATGAAGAGGTTTCCGAACTGAGAGAGGGCATTGTGGAAATCAAAGCTATTTCCAGAGAGGCGGGCTCTCGTACAAAGATGGCAGTAATATCCCATGATGAGGATGTTGATGCTGTAGGTGCATGCGTAGGTTTGAACGGAACAAGAGTCAATACCATAGTGGAAGAGTTAAGAGGAGAGAAAATCGATATCATTAACTATGACGAAAATCCGGCTTACCTCATCGAAAATGCTCTATCTCCCGCAAAGGTAATTGCTGTAATTGCGGATCAGGATAATAAGGATGCCTTGGTCATTGTTCCGGACAATCAGTTGTCTCTTGCCATAGGAAAGGAAGGGCAGAATGCTCGTCTTGCGGCAAAGCTTACCAATTATAAAATTGACATCAAGTCGGAGTCTCAGGCACAGGAACAGGGAATATTTGATGAAATGGGCATTGATTATCATGGGGAAGATGAAGAATATGAAGAATATGAAGAAGACTATGATGATCAGGAAGCTTATGAAGAAGAGGAACAGATTTAATCTTCTTTAGGCGACAAGCTGGAGGTAAAATGAAAGTAGAACCCTTGCGTTCTTGCATAGCGTGTAATGAAAAGAAATCGAAAAAAGAGCTTCTGCGCATTGTTCGGGGAGAAGACGGAGTCTATACCTTGGATTTAAGCGGAAGAAAGAACGGAAGAGGGGCTTACCTATGTCCCGGACTTTCCTGCTTGGAAAAGGCGGAAAAAAGAAAGGCCTTCTTTAGAGCGTTTAAGGAAAATATTCCTGAAGAAAGCTTAGAAAAGCTAAGGGAGGAAATTAAAAAAATTGCAGAATAGAGTTTATGGTTTAATCGGGCTTGCAATGAAGGCGGGAAAGATTAAGGCAGGGGAGTTTTCTGTTGAAAAATCCATTAAGCAGGGTAAGGCGAAGCTTGTATTTGTGGCGGAAGATGCTTCAGAAAATACAATCAAAAAGTTTAAAAACAGTTGTTTTCACTATAGAATCCCGTTTTATCAATACGGGAATAAAGATGAGCTGGGGAAGATCATCGGCAAGGAAATGCGTTCTTCTCTATCTATAGAGGATGAAGGCTTCGGAGAGAGAATAGTCGGTATTATGAATGGAGGGAATGCGGATGTTAGAGGAGAATAAGGCAAAGGGCAGCACCGAGAAAAAGGAAGAAGGAACAGTTAAGAAGAAAAAATTAGCTGTGGTTTTCCATTCTCAAAATTCTGTCAATCATAAAAATCACCCTCTGAGCGGTAAATTTTCCGATAAGGCGAAAAAAGTAAAGGAAAGCAAAGAGGTAGAAAAGAAGGATGAGGAGAAGAAGTCACCGAACGGAAGACCGCTTCCTCCCGGAACGGCCAGAGTGACACCGCTCAAGGCTTTAAATGCCATTCAGAAAAAGCAGGCAGAGGAAGAGAAGAAGCTGGAAGAAGAGAGGATTCTTAAGGAAGCAAGGGAAAGAGAAGAGGCTGCCAAGAGAGAGGCGGAAGAAGCTGCAAAGAAAGCAAGGGAAGCAAAGGCGGAAACCGTTGATACTGTGGATAAACCGAGAACGAATAAGCTTTCCGGGATTGTTGCGCATGTCGTTTCCAAGGAAGGAAAAGAAAGAAGCTCTTCGAGAGAAAAGACAGAGGGAAGAGCTCCGTCATTTCCTAAGGGCGATAGAAAACCGGGATTCAATAAGGATTTCGGAAAGGACGGCGAAAAGAGAGGCGGATTCTCCAAAGATTCTGAAAGAAAGCCATTTGACGGAAGAGGAAAAGCTCCTGCAGGAAGAAAACCGGCTGCGGAGTCCTTTGCGCCTGAAATTGTGGAGAAGCAGAGCCGTGTAAAGCATGATGCGGTAAAGCCTGCAAAAAAGACTTACGGCAATAAGAGCTTTGAAAATGAGAAGGCAACGATTTCTCAGAAGAACAGAGCTCAGAGGAAGCAGAATAAGTACGGGGCAACCCAGTCTTACGAGAGAGATGACCAGATAAAGGCAAAGAAGACCGGAAAGGGCGCTTTTATTAAGCCGGAAGTAGTGAAGGCGGTGGAAGAGACGATTAAGTCCATTACCCTTCCTGAAGTAATCACTATTAAGGAACTGGCTGATAAGATGAAGCAGAAATCTGCCGACATCATTAAGAAGCTTTTCTTAAAGGGACAGATTGTGACATTAAACACTGAGCTTTCTTATGAAGAAGCGGAGAACATTGCGGTTGAATACGATATTCTTTGCGAAATGGAAGAAAAGGTCGATGTTATTGCGGAACTGGTACAGGATTCCGAGGTGGATGAGGAGAAGGATTTAGAGGCTCGCCCGCCTGTTGTAGCTGTTATGGGACACGTTGACCACGGTAAAACTTCTATTCTTGACGCAATTCGAAATACCAATGTAACCAGTAGAGAACATGGTGGAATCACGCAGTCTATAGGTGCTTATCAGGTTTCCGTTAAAGTAAACGGAGAGCCCAGAGTGATTACCTTCTTAGATACTCCGGGACATGAGGCCTTTACTGCCATGCGTATGCGTGGTGCGCAGTCTACCGATATTGCAGTACTCGTTGTTGCTGCAGATGACGGAATTAAGCCGCAGACCATTGAGGCGATTAATCATGCGAAGGCTGCGAATACCGAGATTATTGTGGCAATCAATAAGATAGATAAGCCGACAGCGAATATTGATAAGGTTAAGCAGGAACTTATGGCATACGATCTGGTAGCGGAAGATTACGGCGGAAGCACCATTTGTTGCCCTGTGTCCGCAAAGACCGGAGAAGGTCTTGAAGAGCTTTTGGAAAATATTGCCCTTCAGGCGGATGTGCTTGAGTTAAAAGCAAACCCAAATCGTAAGGCCTACGGTGTAGTTATCGAGGCGGAACTGGATAAGGGAAGAGGTTCCGTTGCCCGCCTTCTTGTACAGAAGGGGACACTCCATATCGGAGATGTTGTGGCTGTGGGATCTGCCTTCGGTAAGGTTCGTGCCATGATTGACGATAAGGGAAGAAGAATTAAGAAGGCTACTCCTTCCATGCCTGTTGAGATCTTGGGTCTGAACTCCGTGCCGAATGCCGGAGAGATTTTCCAGGTGAAGGACAATGAAAAAGAGGCGAAAGCCTATGCGGATACCTTCGTTTCCGAAGGAAAGCAGAGAATGGTGGAGGAGTCCAGAAAGAAAGTCAGTCTCGATGCGCTCTTTGACCAGATTAAGGCAGGCGAGCTGAAGGACCTCCCCATTGTGCTTAAGGCCGATGTGCAAGGATCTGTAGAAGCGGTTCGTGATTCCTTACAGAAAATACAGAATGAGGAAGTACAGGTTAAGGTTATTCATGCAGGTGTAGGTGCGATCAATGAGTCCGACATCAACTTGGCTATTGCTTCCAATGCAATCGTAATCGGATTTGATGTGAAGCCGGACAGCACTGCAAAGGATATTGCCGAGAGAGAAAATGTAGATGTTCGTCTCTACAACATTATCTATAAGGCTATTGAAGATATTGAGCTTGCTATGAAGGGCATGCTTGCGCCCGTATTTGAAGAGAAGGTTATCGGTCATGCCGAAGTGCGTATGATTTTTAAGTCCTCCGGTGTGGGTATTATTGCGGGATCTTTTGTTACGGACGGTAAGGTACAAAGAGGAGCAAAGGCGCGCCTTACAAGAGACGGTGAGCAGCTCTTTGACGGAAATATTGCTTCCGTAAGACACTTTAAGGATGATGTAAAGGAAGTGGGAACCAAGCAGGAGTGCGGTATCGTATTAGAAGCTTATACCGACATTCAGGAAGGTGACCAGATCGAAGTTTACATCATGGAAGAAGTAAAGAGATAGAGGTGAAGCTTGAAAAGGCAGAGTTTTAAAAACCAAAGAAGAAATGAGGACGTGCGGAGAAATCTCTCCGTCCTCATTCGTAATGAAGTAAAGGACAGCCGTGTTTCTCCCTTTTGTGATGTGACCGGAGTGGATTTGACCCCGGATTTACAGTATTGCAAGGTCTATGTTTCCTGCCTGGGAAGTGAGGAGAGTCTCGGAAAGACCATTGAAGGCTTGAAGGCGGCTGCCGGATTTTTAAGAAGAGAACTTGCGCGGAGTTTAAACCTTCGTCATACTCCGGAGCTGCAGTTCGTTCCTGACCACTCTGTGGAATACGGCTCTCGTATGGATGCTTTAATCAACAAAGTAAAAGAGGAAGATGAAGCGCGCCCTGTGGGGGAAGCGGTGAATCAGGATAATCGTTATAAAGAGGATGAAGAATAGAAAGGCGAAAAAATGAAAGAGGTTCTGGAATCTCTGATTGGCAATGCAAAAAGCATCTGTGTGCTCGGACATACCCGTCCGGACGGAGACTGCTTGGGATCCACTCTTGGGTGGAAAAATTATATCGAAGGCCGGTTTCCGGATAAGGAAGTGACAGTGTTCCTTATGGAAGCGAACCATAAATTTGCCTATCTTCCCGGTTTTTCCGAGATTCGCCATGATGTTCCAAAAGACGAGTATGATTTGGCCATAATTTGCGACTGCGGGGTTTATGATCGTTTGGGAGAATACGGGCGCCTCGCAAAAAATGCCAAAGAGCGCTATGTGGTGGATCATCATATCACAAGTAGCGGAGAAGAGTTTCCGAATCATACGATACTTCCGGATGCTTCCAGTACCAGCGAAATCAGCTTTGACTTAATGGATGAGCGGTATTTCACCAAGGCTGTAGCGACCTGTATCTATACCGGCATCATTCATGACACCGGTGTCTTTAAATATACTTCCACAAGCTCTCACACCATGGAGATAGCGGGAAAGTGTATGGATCAGGGGATTGATTTCTCCTCCATTATCGATGACAGCTTCTATATGAAGACGGTTAACCAGCAGCAGGTTACGGGCAAGGTACTTCTTGATGGAAGTCTTTATATGGAAGGGCGTATTTTTGCTTCTTCTCTCAGTATGAAGGATATGGACAGCTTTTCCGTAGACCAGAAGGATGTGGACGGCATCGTCAGCGTTCTTCGGGAGACGAAAGAGGTGGACGGAGTTATTTTCCTCTATGAAGTAGGAAATAATACTTATAAAGTCAGTCTCCGCTCAAACAATACGGCGCTCGATGTTTCCGCTGTGGCGGCACACTTTGCCGGAGGCGGGCATAAGATGGCGGCTGGCTGTAGTTTAAAGGGTGATGTAGAGTCCATTTTGGGAAAAATTATCGTAGAGCTTAGAAAGCAGATGGATGCGCCGGACTTTGTAAGCAACAAACAGTAATCAATAGGCTATAACGAATCAAGAAAATTTTTAGATTTTTTTATAATCAGCTCTACATTTAAATGAACTGGACTTTATTCCAATGGGAGAAGTTAAGGGATAATAATACAAACTATGGATGGAATCATCAATGTCAATAAAGAAGCGGGGATGACAAGCTTTGATGTGCTCCGCGCTTTAAAAAGAATTCTCCATGAAAAGAAGATGGGACATGCAGGCACCTTGGATCCTATGGCGGAAGGGGTGCTTCTTGTTTGTGTGGGAAAGGCTACAAAGCTTGTCGACAGCCTCATGAGTGAGGTGAAGATTTACCGGGCTGAACTCATCCTCGGGGTAGAGACGGATACGGAAGACAGTACGGGAAAGCTTTTATTGGAAGAAGAGAGGCATGTTACGGAAGAGGATGTTTTATCCGCTTTTCAGGCTCTTCTTGGAAAAAGGGAGCAGATTCCGCCCATGTACAGTGCCAAGAAGGTGGAGGGAAAACGGCTCTACAGTATGGCGAGAGAAGGAATCGTGATAGAGCGTAAACCTTCTCAAATTGAAATTTTCTCCATAGAGCTTCTTTCTATGACGGAGCCTGAGGCCTTTGAGGCGCTTCCCTGCTCGGGAAAGCACCAAAGAATCGCTTTCCGTGTTAAATGCTCGAAGGGTACCTATATTCGTACACTTTGTACGGAGATAGGAGTAAAGCTCGGGACTAAGGCTTGTATGTCCGCGCTTCTCCGAGAAGAGGTCGGAGAATTCCAATTAAAGGAGAGTAAGAGGCTCAGTGAAATTGAACATGACATGAAGCAGGGAAATCTTTCTTCCTTTTTGAAACCGGCTTTATATAGTAAAGTTCCGACAGTGCTTACCTTCGGGAAGTTTGACGGTGTACATATCGGGCATCAAAAGATTTTTTCCTCTGTTTTCCGGATTTCTGAGGAAGAAGGCTTAAGGTCTGCCGTTCTTTCCTTTACCATGGAAAAAGACAGCTTCTTTTTGCAGGGGCGAAAGGATATGCTTTCGACGGAAGACGAGCATTTTACCAGACTGAAAAATGTGGGCTTTCACGAGGTCTATCTCTACCCCTTAACGATAGAGGCAGCCCGGATGAGTCCTGAGGACTTTGTGAGACTTATTCTTATCGAAGCGCTCAAAGTGAAGTATCTTGTAGTGGGGACGGATTGTAGCTTCGGTTATCAGGGAGCAGGGAATGTGGCGCTCTTGAAAAGCTTGCAAGGAAAATACAGCTTTCGATTAACGGTAGTGGATAAGGTGCTGACCGAGAACTCTGACGGCATGGAAGTGGAAGTCTCGAGCTCCTATATCCGAAAAGCTCTGGAAGAGGGAAGAGTAGAAGAGGCGGCTAAACTTCTCGGAAGAGAGTACAGCATAAACGGAACGGTTGTGCATGGAAAGGCCATCGGAAGAAGTCTGTCCTTCCCGACGGCAAACATTCTTCCTAAGGAAGGTAAGCTTACACCCGGAGAAGGGGTGTATTACACAAGAGTTATGGTAGAGGGAGAAGAGTATGATGCGATGACCAATATCGGAAGAAATCCCAGTATTTCCGCAGAAAATCCGCTTACGATAGAGAGTCATTTGCTGGACTTTGACCGAGATATCTATGGGGAAAAGATTCGTGTAAGCTTCGTGCGCAGAATCCGGGAGCAAAAGCAATTCCCGAATCTTGAAGACTTGAAAGCGCAGCTAAAGACGGATTTGCTTACTGTAGAGCAATTCCGAGAAAAGAACGATTGAACTGTCCGTAGAGCTTTGAAGCTCTAAGTATGGAAGTCGTATGTAATACTACAGATACAAATTTTACGAAATTTTATAAATGGGAATTCTGTTAAAACCAAGAAAACCTTGACAGCGAAAGGGATATACAGTAT
>CAUTEL010000040.1:0-9417 GCA_963537185.1 uncultured Oribacterium sp.
GGTCGGAAGTGCATCTTTACTGACAAGGCTCGGACCAGATATTTTCCAGCTTGAATCGACGGTGAATATGGTTCTGCGTCTATTTCTTAGGTCCCCCTTCATCGTTTTCGGTGCAGTAATTATGGCCTTTCGGATTTCTCCCTCCATATCCGCACTTTTCTTTTTGGTGCTGACTCTTCTTTCTGTGCTTATTTTTGGAATCATGCTGATTACGATGCCTCTTTACAAGAAGATACAGATTGCGCTGGAGAAAATCACAAAGCAGCTTCGGGAAAATATTCTCGGTGTCCGTGTCATTCGGGCATTTTATAGAGAAGAAAAGGAAGAGAAAGGATTTAAAGAAAGTAATGAAGCCTATACTGCCATGCAGGTAAAGGTCGGAAAGATTTCTTCCTTACTTAATCCTTTAAGTATGCTGATTATCCAGCTCGGTCTTATGGGGATATTGTATTTTAGTTCTAAATTGGTAAACGACGGCAGACTTTTTCAGGGCAATGTAGTTGCGCTTACGAACTATATGAGCCAGATTCTAGGAGAGCTCGTTAAGCTTGCGAATCTGATTATTCTGATTTTAAAGGGACTCGCGAGCCTGGACAGAGTAGAAGAGGTTTTTAAGATTGAAAATGAAAAACCGGAGGAAAAATGTAAAGAATCATCAAAAGAATCCGTATTCACAGAAAAGCCGGAAATAGGGAATGATTCTAAAAAGATGACAAAAGAAAATCTTCGCATTGAGGGAGAAGCTATTGTTTTCCGAAATGTCTCTTTTTCCTATGGAAATAATGGCGAGTATGCCGTATCGGATTTAAACTTTTCCGTAAAAAAAGGAGAGAGCCTTGGACTAATTGGCGGTACAGGTTCAGGAAAGACGACTTTAATCTCGCTTCTTTCCGGCTTTTACGCCTGTTATAGCGGTGAAATCCGGTTATTCGGGAAAAATCAGAGGGACTACGCAAAGGAAGAGCTTTATCGTTCTATTGCGCTTGTTCCGCAAAAGGCGGTACTTTTTTCCGGAACAGTTCGGGACAATCTCCTTTGGAGAAAGAAGAATGCGAGGGATGAAGAACTTTGGGAAGCCCTCGATATGGCTTGTGCAAAGGAATTTATAGAAGAGAAGGGGGAGGGGCTTGCGCTTCCGGTTTCGCAGGAGGGAAAGAACTTCTCCGGTGGGCAGAGACAAAGGATTTGTATTGCAAGAGCCCTCGTGGGGGAGGCTCAGTTTCTTATCCTGGATGATTCCTCCTCCGCACTGGATTTCGCAACGGAAAAAAAATTACGACAGGCGCTTTCCACTTTTAAAAGAATAGAAAATAAGATTGTTATTTCGCAAAGAGTGGCCAGTATCCGAGACCTGGATAAAATTATCGTTTTGGATCAGGGGAAAATTGTCGGTATGGGTAAGCATAAGGAACTTCTTGAAAGTTCTCCGGTGTATAAGGAAATCTGTCTTTCCCAGCTTAAGAAAGAGGAGTTGTAAATGGAGGAGAACAAATATACGCAAGGCAGAGTATTTCGAAAAATATTGCAATATGCCAAGGCCTATAAGCGTTGGATATTTCTATCTATCTTTCTTTCATTTTTGACCGTGGTTTTATCCCTGACACTTCCTATTCTGATGGGAAAAGGAATTGATCACTTACTTGGAAAAGACAGGGTGAATTTTTCGGGTTTATTTCGAATCTTACTTTTTATGCTTGTGATTTTACTTTTCGCGGTTTTCTTTCAATGGTGTATGAATCAGGTGAATACCTATTTAAGTTATAAACTTGTGGAAGACCTGCGAAGAGACTGCATGCATCACATGCAAAAGCTTTCGATTGCCTACTATGACAGGGAAAAGCCCGGAGATTTACTGAGTAGACTTACCACAGATATAGAACAGTTTTCTCAAGGAATCCTTATGGGACTGAATCAATTTTTGCAGGCAGTTTTAACGATAATTGAAACGGCGGTATTCCTCTTTATTTTGGAGTGGAAAATCGCGATTATTTTAATGCTGATTACCCCGCTTTCCTATTTGATTGCAAAATTCATCTCGAAGCGTTCCTATATCTATTTTCAGAGACAATCAAAGGAAAGGGGAGAAACTTCCGTATTTGCAACGGAGGCTATCGGAAATATTAAGTTGATTCAAGCCTTCCAAAAGGAAGAGGACATGGAGAAGATGTACCGGGAAAAGAATGAGAAGATGTCCAAGTCCAGTATGCAGGCAAACTTTTACAGCTCTCTTGTGAATCCTTTAACCCGGTTTTTGAATGCTTTGGACTATGCTCTTGTTGCCGGGATTGGCGGCTATTTTGCGATACTCGGAATGCTTACTGTAGGAAGCTTAAGTTCTCTTTTGGCCTATGCCACCCAGTATGCCAAGCCTTTTAATGACATTACTTCCGTGATTACGGAACTGCAAAACTCCTTTGCCTCTGCTTCCCGCGTATTTTCTTTTCTGGATGAAAAGCCTATGGACAGGTCGAAAGAAACGGAATCTTTAGGAGAAGCAATCAAGGGAAATGTGTCTATTTCCCATGTCGACTTTTCCTATAAAAAGGGGCAAAAGCTTATTACGGATTTTAATTTGGAAGTGGAGCCCGGGCAGACCATTGCGATTGTCGGTCCCACGGGTTGCGGAAAAACAACCCTGATTAACCTCCTCATGCGCTTTTATCCTCCAAATCAAGGAGGTATTTATCTGGACGGCGTTTCCTATGAGAAAATTCAGGAACCCTCTCTTCGTAGAGCCTACGGTATGGTTTTGCAGGAGACCTGGTTGAAATCGGATACCGTTTTGGAAAACATTCGTTACGGTAAAGAGGATGCTTCCTTGGAGGAAGTTATGGAAGCCTGTAAAAAGGCACATTGTCATCGTTTTATTATGCAGCTTCCCAAAGGCTATGATACTGTTCTTTCCGAGGACGGCGGAAATCTTTCCCAGGGACAAAAGCAGCTTCTTTGCATTGCAAGAGTGATGTTGATGGATCCCGCAATTTTAATCTTGGATGAAGCTACAAGTTCTATCGATACCCGAACGGAACAGAAGGTGCAAAGTGCTTTTCAGGAAATGCTGAAAGGGAGAACCGCTTTTATCGTGGCGCATAGACTTTCCACCATCCAAAATGCGAACTGTATTCTTGTCATGAAAGATGGAAATATCATAGAGAAGGGAAGCCATGAAGTGCTTCTTCAGGAAAAAGGATTCTATAGAGACTTGTATGAGAGCCAGTTTCAGGCAAGCTAAGGATGTTTTATTTTTTACCCATAATGCGGCAAAGTCCATGGCCTACCCGAAAGGAAATACTTTAGAAGAGGAAGAGGCTTGGGAAAAGGAGCATGGTTTTCGCGCAAACCGATATGGTGCGGTAAAGTATGTGGATACCTATATAGATTTGGGTTATAATTGTATTATTTACGATATGCGTGGGCATGGGGAAAATGAAATTCCGATCTGCTTTATTCATGGGGTCTCGGACCAATTTATTTTGCCAATTAACTCTGAAATTAATAAGGAAAATGATCAGGGGGATTCAGAACTTCATCTAGTACCAGGGGCAGGTCATGCTGAGTCCAGAGAAGTATTGGGTAGTGTGAAAGTGAATCATAGGAGAGTTTGAGAAATCTCGAAATGAAATATTTATTTACCATTAGGAGGGTATATGACAATCATAAAAACCTTGTCTAAATCAGTAAGGGAATTTAAGAAAGATTCCATGCTTTCCCCTTTCTTTGTCAGTGTGGAAGTGGTTTTAGAGTGCATGATTCCGTTCTTTACGGCAAGACTGATTAATCAGATGAAGGTGGATGCCTCCCTTCCTATGATTTTGCGTTATGGCATAGTCCTTGTGGTTATGGCTATGCTTTCTTTAGTTTGCGGAATCAAGGCCGGAAATTATGCGTCTTCCGCATCAACCGGTTTTGCCAGAAATTTAAGAAGAGATATGTTTCAAAAGATTCAGGGCTTTTCCTTCAGTAATATTGACCGATTTGAAAGCTCTTCTTTGGTTACCAGACTGACCACGGATGTCAGTAACGTCCAGATGGCCTATATGATGCTTGTGCGTCTGGCCTTTCGTGCGCCTTTAATGATGATTTTCGCCTTTACTGCCGCCTTTCTTCTTGGCGGAAGAATGGCTATCATTTTCTGTCTCATGATTCCGTTTTTGGGAGCCTCTCTTGCGATTCTGATTGCGAAGGCTATGCCGATGTTCGACAAGGTCTTTAAAAACTATGACGCCTTAAACGATTCCATCGAGGAAAATGTGCAGGGGATGCGAGTTGTAAAGGCCTTTGTAAGAGAAGAGTACGAGAAAAAGAAGTTTAACGATAGGGCGGAAAAGCTTGCGAATGAGTTTATTCGGGCAGAGAGGCTTGTTTCGATTACGAATCCTTTAATGCAGTTCTGCCTTTATATTGGGGTTGTTTTCATCCTGAGCTTCGGTTCTTACCTCGTTGTAATTACACAGGGCTTAAGTCTGGATGTTGGACAGCTTTCCGCATTACTGACCTATAGCTTCCTGATTTTGTCGAGTCTTATGCTGGTGGCCATGGTTTTTGTTATGGTTTCCATTTCCATCGAGAGCTCCCGAAGAATAGTGGAGGTTTTATCCGAAGAAAGCGACTTACAAAATCCGGAAAATCCGGTCATGGAAGTCCTAAGCGGATCTATTGATTTTCATCATGTTTCCTTTAAATATTCGAAAGATGCCAAGAAAAATGTACTTTCCGATGTGGAGGTCCATATTCCTTCCGGTGCGACGGTAGGAATCATCGGCGGAACAGGTTCTGCGAAGTCATCCCTAACCCAGCTTATTTCCCGTCTTTATGATGTAACGGAAGGAGAGGTTCTTGTTGGAGGAGTGGATGTACGGAACTATGATTTGACCGTACTTCGTGATCAGGTAGCCGTGGTTTTACAGAAGAATATCCTCTTTTCCGGAACGATAGCGGAGAATCTGCGCTGGGGAAATAAGAATGCTACGCAGGAAGAAATAGAGCAAGCCTGCAGACTTTCTCAGGCTGCTGAGTTTATTGACAATATGAAGGAGCGCTATGAAAGTCATGTGGAGCAGGGAGGAAGCAATTTCTCCGGCGGACAGAAGCAGAGACTTTGTATTGCAAGAGCACTCTTAAAAAAACCGAAGGTCCTGATTTTAGACGATTCGACTTCTGCGGTGGATACAAAGACCGACGCCTTGATTCGAAAAGGCTTTAAGGAATTCATTCCCGATACCACAAAAATTATTATTGCGCAGCGAATTGCTTCCGTGCAGGATTCGGATCTCATTTTGGTAATGGATAGAGGTCGTGTCATTGCGCAGGGAAATCATGCGGAGCTAATGGAAAGCTCGAAAGAGTATAGGGAGACCTATGAGTCACAAAACAGAAAGGAGGAAAAAGATGGAGAATAAAAAGAAAGGAATCGATAAAGATTTTTTTCCAACTTTGAAACGAATTCTAAAAACACTTTTTAGCTTTTATCCGGTCTTTTTGCCTCTTACACTTGTTTTGATTGTAGTCAATGCCGTAGTTTCGGCGATTCCGTCCCTGTTTCAGCAGAAAATCATCAGCCTCGTAGAAAGGGCTTATAAAAGCGGGGAATGGAAGTCCGTTTCCGAGCCGATTTTTAATCAAATTACTATCCTCGCAATTTTATACGGTATTTCTTTACTGGCTGCTTTTATCTACAACTGGAATCTGGCGACAATCACGCAAGGCTCCTTAAAAAAATACAGACAAAAGATGTTTGACGGCATGCAGGACCTTCCGATTTCGTTTTTTGACAGAAATAAGACCGGAGATATCATGAGTCATTACACAAACGATATTGACTCCATGCGGCAGTTTATTGCGATTTGTATTCCGCAAGCACTGTCTTCCTTTATTACTATGGTGACGGTTGTTTTTCTGATGTTATATTACTCTCTTTGGCTAAGCCTCCTCGTTATTTTAGGCTCTGTTCTGATGATTCGAGTTGTAAAGGATATCGGCGGAAAGTCAGGACATTTCTTTATGCGCCAACAGGAAGAACTAGCCAAATCCGAGGGCTTTATCCAGGAAATGATGAATGGACAAAAGCTTGTTAAGGTCTTTAATCACGAGACAGAAGCCATAGCGGATTTTGATCGATACAATGACGAGCTTTTCGCCGTTTCCAATTCAGCAAACCGCTATTCCAGTGTAATTATGCCGATTCTTGGTAATATCGGAAATATCCTCTATGTTTTGGTGGCTCTTCTCGGCGGTATTCTTCTGACTTATAAAGTGCCGAATCTCTCTCTTTCCGGCATGGCCTTAAGCATTTCCATTGTGATTCCTTTCCTCAATATGACAAGGCTGTTTGCCGGCATGGTAGGGCAGATTTCTTCCGAGGTAAATGCCGTAGTAATGGGGATTGCGGGGGCGAAGAGAGTTTTTGCCATGATGGATGAAATGAAGGAAGCGGACAGCGGACATATCCGTCTTGTGAGTGTTAGGGATCAGGACGGCAAGCTCGTGGAAACTTCGGATCGCACGGAAATGTGGGCGTGGAAGGAAGTAAAAGAGGACGGAACAGTCGTTCTTAAGCGTCTTTTGGGGGATGTGGAACTTCGTGACGTCGATTTTTCCTATGACGGAAAGCGTATGATTTTAAAGGGAATCAATGTCTTTGCCCATCCCGGTGAGAAGGTGGCCTTTGTAGGGGCTACAGGAGCAGGAAAAACCACAATTACAAACCTCTTGAATCGCTTTTACAGTATTCAAAAGGGAGAAATTATTTATGACGGTTATGATGTCTATGACATTTGCCTAGGAGATCTTCGACGCTCTCTTGGGATTATCCTGCAGGATACTGTACTGTTCACCGGTACCGTAATGGAAAATATTCGTTACGGAAAGCTCGATGCCTCTGACGAAGAGTGTATTGCAGCGGCGCGTCTAGCCGGAGCGGATGATTTCATTACAAGACTTCCGAATGGATACGATACCGAGCTTAGTGGAAACGGAGGAAACCTATCCCAGGGACAGAGACAGCTTCTTTCTATCGCGCGTGCAGCGGTAGCCGATCCGCCTGTGCTTATTATGGACGAGGCAACCTCCTCTATTGATACGAGAACGGAGGCGATTGTACAGAAGGGCATGGATGCTTTGATGGCCGGAAGAACGGTATTTGTTATTGCGCATAGACTTTCCACCGTACAGAACTCTGATGTAATCATGGTGCTGGAACAAGGTGAAATCATTGAAAGAGGAAGTCATGAAAAACTGATTTCCGAAAAAGGAAAATACTACCAGCTTTATACCGGAGCCTTTGAACTGGAGTAAATCTTACTTGCACAATCCCAAAAACCTGTGCTATACTGCAGTAGTTGCCACAATAGCACAGTTGGTAGTGCATCTGATTCGTAATCAGAAGGTCACCGGTTCAAGTCCGGTTTGTGGCCGAAAAGTGAAACGGGGAAGCTTGACTTCCCTGTTTTTTTTGTTTTTCTCTGCTATAATGGAGCAATCAATAGTAATAGGAATACTTATAAACGCAGATATTGCTTAAATCCAATTGCAGTAAAAAAGTATGATCACGACTTTGACAGTCTGCATAGTAAAAAAATTAAAAAAAAGCGAATCAGCCTAAGCTTGTCTAAGTAAATCAGGCTAAGGCTTAGGGAAACAGAAATAAAAGTAAGAGTGTAGAGATGTAAGGAAATAGGGAAATAATCTATGAAGAATAAAAAAGAGTTAAAGGTCGTTCTAGGAATAGTCGTTGTCGTGCTTCTTATTGCAGGATTAACTTATCTTATTCCGAAACTATTGGCTAAACCCTCTCAAAAACTGCGTGTATTAAAAAATGGAGAAATACTTTTAGAGCATGATTTAGGAAAAGATGCCAAGTTTATGATCATGGATCAGGAGGCCAGGGAAGTTTCTTTTGAGGAAAGTTTGAGTACCTTATCCGATGACGAGCGAAATCCCGCCATGCATGAAGTGAATTTTATAGAAGTAAAAGACGGGAAGGTGCTATGCGCAGAATCCAATTGTAATAATCAAATCTGTGTGCACACCCCGGCTATCAGTAGAGAAAATGCGGATTTACCGATTGTATGTCTTCCCCACGGGCTGATTCTACAGATAGTAGACTGATTGGCGGATTGCTATAAATGAACTGTTAGCCTCTACATCATTCTTTTTATCCTGAAAAGTATTTTGCTTTTTCATTATTGAAAAAAAAAATCGAGTACTTAATAGGAAGTGTCAAGAGTAAGGAGGCTTATATGGACTACGAGGGAAGAATTTGTCGCTCTCCTATGGAGAAGGGCTCATATATGCTACCGGTGACCGTTGGCTGTCCATATAACGGCTGTCATTTCTGTAATCTTTTCCGAGACCTTCGCTATAGAGAGCTTCCTTTTTCGCAGATAGAGGAAGAACTTTTGCGTGTGAAAAATGCCGGTGGGAAACCTAAGAAGATTTTCCTGGGGGATGGCTGTGCTTTTGGCTTAAAAAGCGAGCAGCTTTTAAAAATACTGGATTTAATTCATCGCTTTTTTCCTGATTGCGACACTATTAATTCTGACGCAACAATTACAAGCATCCGCACAAAAACGGACGAGGAACTTAAGGCTCTTTCGGAAAAAGGCTATAAACACCTCTACATCGGAATAGAAAGCGGTCTTCCCGATGTATTATCTCTTATGCATAAGGAGCATAATGTAGAGGAAGCGGAGCATGAAATTGCGAGAATACAGAAAGCCGGCATGGTTTATGATGCGCATATCATGAGCGGAGTGGCAGGGAAAGAACGAGGAATAGAAAATGCTGAAGCGTTAGCCGCTTTTTTAAATCGCACAAAACCGGAATTTGTCGTGAACTTTTCGATGTTTATTTCTTCCGAAACTCCCTTGTATCAAGACATTGTAAAGGGGAGCTTTTATCCGGCAACGGAGCTTGAGAATCTAAAGGAAGACAAGAGGCTGGTGGAGCTTTTAGCTAAGGATGGAAATGCATTATTCTATGATTCCTTTCATGACTGTATTCGAAAACGAGTCCGAGGGGCTTTGCCGGAGGACAGAGAAAAGATGCTTTGCCAGCTGGACAATTTGATAGAAGAATTAGAGAAGAAAGAATCAATCTATGCCACTGATTTTTCCTACAGGGGATATCCGGCTCAGACGATGTTCGATTTGGAAAATATTTTATAGGAGAGATAGATGGAGAAGCAAAAAAAATATCTGGACAATGCCGCAACTTCTTTTCCGAAGCCGGATGTAGTTCCTAAAGCTGTCTATGACTACATGACAAAGCTCGGCACCAATGTGAACCGAGGAGGCTATGCAACAGCCTATGATACGGAATCCGTTGTATTTGAATGCAGAGAATTGCTTGGGGCTTTGTTTCATGCTCCGGATTATAAAAATGTAGTATTTACAAGAAATATTACGGAGAGCCTGAATG
>CAUTEL010000041.1:0-9375 GCA_963537185.1 uncultured Oribacterium sp.
AAAATGATGGATAATATCCTTCGAATATCCTAAGATAGAATCATGCAAATAAGGAGAAAACAGAGCATGTTTTACTCGTCGTAAAAAACATAGGAGGTGTGTTGATGAAGAAAAGAAGTTTAATTGCCGGCTTACTCTGTGCAGCATTATTAAGTGCCTGCGGTGGAGGGGCAGCGAAAACAGAGAGTAGTGATTCTAAAGCAAGCGGAGATAAGATTCAAATCGCAGTTTGCGGACCTATGACCGGTGACAATTCAGAGTACGGAATCGGATTTTACAACGCTGCCGTATTGAAGGCAAAAGAGTGGAACGACAATGGCGGAGTTTTAGGACAGCAGATTGAAATCGTGCAGTATGACGATAAGAATACCGCCGAAGAAGCTACAACTATTGCACAGAAGATTATTTCCGATAAGAAGGTAGTCGGCGTTATTGGTCACTTCTCTTCCGGAGTATGTATGACAGCGGCTCCCATCTATCAGGAGAATAAGATTATCGAGATTTCTCCGTCAGCGTCTCACCCGGATTACTCCGGAATCGGAGATTATATTTTTAGAAATAATACCGTCATCTCCAAAGAGGCGGCTGCAAGTATTGATATTGCAGTGAATGACTTAGGAAAGAAAAAGGTTGGTATCATCAGCATTATGACAGACTGGGGAACCAATACTTCCTCCATCATTAAGGAATTGATTGCAAAGACCGATGCGGAGGTGGTTGCGCATGAGGAAGTTATGGAAGGATCAGACGACTATACTCCGGCTATTACCAAGTTAAATGAAGCAGGTGCAGATGTAGTAATTTGCTGTGGAATGTACAACCTGGTAGCACCGGTTGCAAAGCAGTATAAGCAGATCAATCCGGATATTGCGATTGTAGGATTTTCCAATTCCTATAGCCAGCAGTTAATCGAACTTGGCGGAAGTGCAGTTGAGGGAGTTTGCTTCCCGGTTATCTTCTTCTCCGAGTCCGAAGATCCGACAATTAAGTCTTATGTAGAGTCCTATAAGGCTGCTTACGGCAACGCTCCGTCCGCTCTTACCTCTCAGGCTTATGATTCAGTAGGTATCCTTCTTACTGCTATCAAGGATGCAAATACAACTGATTCCGAAAAGGTAAAGGATCAGATTTATAAGACTACTTATCAGGGTGTAACCGGAGAAATCAAGTTTGATGAGAACGGTGATGTAGATAAGCAGTTCGTAAAGGTAACCATTAAAGACGGTAAGTTTGTAAAGATGGACAAGTAATAAAAGTTAGAACGATTCAAGGGGGATGGGAAAGAACATAGACTATGTTTTTTCCCATTCTACTCTAAAAGGTATTTAATATTGATATAGGAGTAGCTATGGTCACACAGCAGATTATAAATGGTTTGGCACTGGGAATGGGATATGCTCTGATTGCTGTAGGATATTCTCTGGTATTTGGAATTCTTCGTCTGGTCAATTTTTCTCATGGTGCAATTTATGCTTTTGGTGCAGAGATGGCTATGGTTTTTATAGGAATGCAATTTGGAATAGTCCCGGGAATCATTGCAGCAATGCTGTTGACAGGTATTCTGGGAATCGCGATTGATAAAGTGGCGTTGGAACCGCTGAGAAAGAAAAAATCACCGCCAATTGCTTCCCTGATTACCACCATCGGTATTTCTAATATTATCACGAACCTCTTAATCATCTTCCTAGGTTCGGAAAAAAGAAGCTTCCCCTCCGTATTTGGAGAAGGAACTGTAATGATTGGAAAATTCCCCATTTCTATCACCCAAATCATGATGTTTGTAGTATCGGTTCTTCTTATGGGAATCCTGATGTTTATCGTATTTAAGACGAAAATAGGACTTGCTATGAGAGCCTGTGAACAAAACCCTAAGGCTGCCAATCTTATGGGCGTTAATGTGAACTTTATTATTTCATTTACATTTTTCCTGGCAGGTGTTTCGGCAACTATAGCCGGGGCTTTGGTAAGTGGCTATTATCAGATTGTTTATCCTAATATGGGATTTATGGCGGGACTGAAGGCCTTTGCGGCAGCAGTTCTAGGAGGAATCGGCAGTTTGCCCGGGGCTTTAATCGGCGGACTTATGGTAGGCGTTTCAGAAAGTATGGCAGCGACTTTCTTGGGTTCGACCTATAGAGATTCCATTGCCTTTATCATTTTGATTCTTGTGCTTTTATTAAGACCGCAAGGATTATTCGGACGGAAAGGAATAACGAAGGTGTAAGTTATGGCAGAGAATAAAGATAGAAAAGCTTCTACAGTAAAAGAAAAGAAGAACTTTGCCATTGGAGAAATGGTTAATTTGCATCAGCTTGAAAAATGGGCACATGAGAAGAAGCGGATTTTGCTTCCGGCTTTAATTCTTTTTCTACTGGCTTTTCCGTTTATTTTATCTAACCAGTATTTACTGACTGTCACTATAAAAATCGGAATTTACAGTATTTTGGCACTGGGATTAAATGTTTTAACCGGATATACGGGGCTCGTTTCTTTGGGACATGCAGGATTCGTGGCTATAGGGGCTTACAGCGGTGCAATTCTTACGATGAAAGCAGGACTGCCCTTTTTTCCTTCCGTTATTCTCGGGATGCTTTTAGCCGGTGCAATCGGTGTGGTTCTGGGTCTTCCCAGTTTGCGTGTAACGGGCACCTATCTCTCCATTATTACTTTGGGATTCGGAGAGATTATGAAGATGATTCTGATGAACTGGCAAAGTGTTACCGGTGGAACTTTGGGAATAAAGAATATTCCTAAGCCTAGGATTTTCGGAATGGAACTGACTGTACAGAACTATGGATTATACTATCTTGCTCTGTTCTTCCTCATTCTCGTCAGCATATTTTGCTTCTTCCTGGTTCGTTCCAAGACAGGCAGAGCACTAAGAGGAATCAAAGGAGATGAGCTTGCTTCCGTTATGATGGGAGTCAATGTAAACTTTTATAAGATACTGGCTATGGTCATTTCCGCTATGATTTGTGCTCTGGGAGGTTCCCTCTATGCCCGCTTAATAGGCTATGTGGATCCGAATACCTTCAATTTTGACGTATCTACGATGATACTCAGTATCGTAATTTTAGGAGGAATGGGAACACAGAGAGGAATGTATATCGGCGCTATTTTGCTGATTGCCTTTCCGGAAGTATCTCGCTTCCTTATGGAGTACCGTTTCGTACTGTATGGCGTGATTCTGGTGCTGATGATGCGTTTCCGCCCGGCAGGCTTATTGGGATGGAAATCCAGGCTTCCCTATCCTCTTTCTCGCCAGGCGAAGGAGGATTTGGCAAAAGATAGTAAGGAGCTAGTATGAGTACGGAAGAAATGCTTTTAGAGGTAAAAAATCTGTCCAAGCAATTCGGCGGTATTAAGGCTGTCGATAATGTGAATCTGCAGATAAGAAAAGGAGAAATCATCAGTGTCATCGGTCCCAACGGGGCGGGAAAAACAACTGTTTTCAATCTGTTAACAGGAATTTATAAACCGGATCACGGAGAAATTTATTTCAGAGGAGAAGCAATCCACCATCTTCCGCCGATTGAAATTGTGCACAAGGGGATAGCCAGAACATTCCAGAATATTCGCCTATTTCATGACATGAGGGTGATTGAAAATGTTCTTGTAGGAACCCACCACAGAACAAAATATACATTTTTAGATTCTAGCTTACGAACAAAACGCTTTAGAAAAGAAGAAGATGAGAGAGTAGTACAGGCGATTAGACTTTTGCAACTTTTAAAGCTGGATCACAGAAGAGATGAGTATGCAGCAAACCTTCCATATGGAGATCAAAGAAAGGTGGAAATCGCAAGAGCCATCGCAACAGGAGCGAAGTTGATTTTACTGGATGAGCCTGCAGCAGGGATGAACCCGCAGGAGTCCTTAGAGCTTATGGGATTTATCCGTGAACTTCGAGACATGGGCTATACCATTTTGATGATCGAGCATGATATGAGCGTGGTAATGAACATTTCCGACAGAATCTATGTAATCGATCATGGAAAGCCTATTGCAGATGGTTTGCCTAAGGAAATTGCAAACAATAAAGAGGTAATAGAGGCGTACTTGGGAGGGTTGCAAAATGCTGAAAATTCAGGGACTTAATACGCATTATGGGGCAATTCACGCCTTAAAGGGAATAGACTTGGAAATTCATAAGGGAGAGGTTGTTTCTCTGATAGGAAGTAACGGTGCGGGAAAGAGTACCTTGCTAAGCACTGTAACGGGAATTCAGAAGGCCAGTAGCGGAAGAGTCATGCTCTATGATGAGGATATTACCAATATTGCTCCCTACCAGTTAAGCAAGAAGAAAATCAGTATTTCTCCGGAGGGAAGAGAAGTTTTCCCGGATTTGACGGTGCTTGAAAATTTAAGGATTGGAGCCTTTTCAATCAGCAATAAAGGAGAGATTGAGAAAAACTACGATAGAGTATTCACTTTGTTTCCAAGATTAAAAGAAAGAATCAAGCAACAGGCCGGAACCCTTTCCGGCGGTGAGCAGCAGATGCTTGCTGTTGGACGAGCACTGATGTCTTCTCCGGAGCTCTTGTTCTTAGATGAGCCGTCTCTGGGGCTTGCTCCCAATATTGTTTTATTGATTTTTGACATGATTAAGGAAATACAGAAGCAGGGTGTAACCATACTTCTTGTAGAACAGAATGCAAACCTGGCACTACAGACTTCTAATCGTGCCTATGTTTTGGAAAATGGACTCATTACCATGCAGGGAGATGCAAGGGAAATCGCAAACAACCCCAAGGTAAAAGAAGCATATTTAGGAATAGGATAAAGAAAGGATAAAGCATGAAAAAGATAATTAACAAGCCGGAAGACGTAGTAAAAGAGTGCCTTATGGGCTTACAGATGGCAAACAGCGATACCTTGGAGTATATTCCGGAAAAGGAAGTGATATATCGCAAAAATATGGATAAGAAGGTTGCGGTTATCTCCGGGGGCGGAGCAGGCCATGAACCTCTTCATGCCGGCTTTGTAGGAAAAGGAATGCTGGATGCCGCAGTTTCCGGAAATGTGTTCTCCTCTCCGAGTCCGGATCGTATTGAAGCTGCTATTGAGAAGGTGGAAAAGGGGAAGGGTGTACTGTTTGTAATAAAGAACTATTCCGGTGATATCATGAACTTCGGTATGGCACAGGATATGGCGGAAATGGAAGGAATCCAGGTAGAAAGTGTTGTTGTAAAAGATGATGTGGCAGTGCCGGACAGCACCTATTCTACAGGTAGAAGAGGAATCGCCGGCACCATGTTTGTTCATAAAATTGCCGGTGCCATGGCTGAGACAGGCGCTCCTCTTAGTGAAGTGGCAGGAGTGGCCAGAGAGGTGGTGGAAAAACTTAGAAGTATGGGCATGGCGATGAGCCCCTGTATTTTACCTGCTGT
Source organism: uncultured Oribacterium sp. (assembly GCA_963537185.1). Lineage (GTDB taxonomy): Bacteria > Bacillota > Clostridia > Lachnospirales > Lachnospiraceae > Oribacterium. The sequence goes on from CAUTEL010000041.1 coordinate 5,391, forward strand.
GGGAAGACCGGGATTTACCCTTGGGGAAAATGAAATCGAAATCGGAATGGGAATTCATGGAGAGCCCGGAGTAGAAAAGACTACCATGAAGACTGCGAAAGAAATTGCGGAGATTCTACTTCAGAAAATTTTGGATGACTATGACTATGAAGGAAGTGAAGTAGCGGTACTGGTCAATGGCTTAGGGGGAACTCCGCTTATGGAACTCTATATCTTAAACTATGAAGTACAGAACTTACTGAAGGAAAAGAATATCACTGCATATAAGACCTTTGTAGGGAACTATACCACTTCTTTAGAGATGACTGGTTGCTCTCTTTCTTTACTAAAGCTGAACGACAAGATGAAGACACTTTTGGATGCATCCTGCGATACCCCGGCTTTGAAAGTTGATTAATGAGGAGGAAATATGAATTTTACATTAAACAGTAAAGATTATATGGACTATATTGTTGCCGTTAATCAGGAATTAAATGAAAACGAGGAGTATATTACCAATCTTGATCTTGCGACAGGAGACGGAGACCATTGGGCAAACCTGCACATGGGCTTCACAAAGCTTACCGAAGAAAAGGAAAGATTGGAGGCCTTGGACTTAAGCTCCGAGCTAAAAGAAATCGGAAAAATCATGATGGCGGTAATCGGAGGTTCTTCCGGAGTGCTCTACGGCAGTGCTTACCTGCATGCCTCCAAAGTGATGAAGGATAAGGAAGCTATCCATAAAGAGGAACTTTTTGAGATTTTAAACGCAATGCTGAACGCCATTATGGAAAGAGGACAGGCTAAGCCCGGATTTAAAACCATGATTGACAGTTTGCACCCTGCGGTAGAAGCCTATAAGGCTGCTTTGGAAGAGGGAGCAAGTGTCGAAGAGTTGTGTAAGAGGGTAGCGGCTGCAGCGGAAAAGGGTGCAGAAGAAACCAGAAATATGGAATCCATTAAAGGGCGAGCAACTTATCAGAGCAATAAGGGAATGGGGAATTTGGACCCCGGTGCGGTTACCATGGCACTGCAAATTAAGGTCTTAATGAACAAGGCATTAGAAAAAAGAGGAAATTAGATGCAAGAATCCAAAAGAAATCTAGTTAAAATGGCATTTTCCGGGAAAAAAATGCAGGAAGTACCTGCAGGATTCTGGCATCATTTCCTCCCGGAAAAGGAGCAGTTTGCCAAGCCCGGTGATAAAGCCGCACAAGAAAGAGCCATAGAAGGTCATAAAAAGTTTTTTGAGGAAGTTAAGCCGGATATCATGAAGATTATGAACGATGCATTTATCGGGCATCCGACTGTGATGGAAAATCCTCTTAGAAACGGAGAGGACCTTCTCGCTATAAAAAGCCTCCCGGAAGATCATCCTTGGATTACGGAGCAGGTGGAGCATCTTAAAAAAATGACGGAGCTTTTTTCCGACAAGGTAATGTGCTTTTACAATATTTTTTCTCCTGTACAGTGGATTCGAATCCGATTGGAATTTTTTGATTTGGACTTTGAACGCTTTGTGTATCTGGCAGAGAATTATCCCAAAGAGTTGCAGCATGCGGGAAAAGAGCTCGGAAAGGATATTCAGACACTGATAAGAAAGCTCCTTACTGAAACAAAACTGGATGGCATTTATTACTGTGTGCAAAATGTACAGAGCCCGAAATATGATCAGAAGACCTACAAAGAAATCGTGGGAGAAGACGAGCTTGCCGTGTTAAAACTTGCAAATGAATTAAGCCCTTATAACATCCTCCATATTTGCGGCTATGCACATCACAAAAACAATTTAGACTTCTATAAAGACTACGAAGCAGGAGCGTATAACTGGGCAGTACATACGGAAGGCGTCAGTTTGTCGGAGGGAAGGAAATTATTCCCCGGAAAATGCATTCTCGGAGGTTTTGATAACAATCCTAAAACTTTGATAACAGAAGGTGATAGAGCGGATGTAGAGAAATTTGCAGAGGATTGCATAGAGGAGAGTGAATATCGCTCCTTCATCCTTGGAGCTGATTGCTCGGTACCGAACAGCATTGCAAATGAACGTCTGCGTTGGATAACCTACTGTGCCCAGGAAAAGAATAGAGAACAGGGAGAGTAAGCATGGAAAACAGAAAAGAATTAATGAATGCCTTTTTGGCAAATGAAGAAGGCGAAAGAGTTATTGGCGGATTCTGGCATCATTTCGTGTCCTTTCACAACCACTATGGATGGGAAGACCCAAGCATCATGAGGACAGTTGTTGCAGAACAAAAAAAATACATCGATGAGGCAAAGCCGGACTTTATAAAGATTATGTCTGACGGTTTCTTTGGACATCCGTCTCTTTGCAAGTCTACCATTACTACACTGGAGCAGTTAAAGGAAGTACAATCCGTCGGAGAGAATCACCCTTGGATTCAGGCACAGGTGGATTATGTAAAGGAAATCTGTGCTCATGCAGGAAAAGATGTCTATAAATACTATAATATCTTTTCTCCGCTACAGTATATTCGTCTTCGCTTTGAGGAATATGATGAGGACTTTACAAAGTTTACCAGACTCTTCAAGGAAGATCCTAAGGCAATGATTATGGTTGCAAAGCGCATCGCCGAGGATACAAAGGCGCTTGTAAAGAGGCTGTTTACGGAAACGGATGTAGACGGAATTTATTACAGTGTGCAGTGTGTACAGGACAAGAGCTTTACCGAGGAAGTGCATAAAGAAAGAGTACAGCCATTGGATCTGGAAGTTTTAAACGAGATTCTTAAGTATACAGATAATGTACTCCTTCACATCTGTGGATATGGAAAGTATACAAACCGTTTGGAATGGTATAAAGATTATCCCGTAAAGGCTTTCAACTGGGCGATTTATTCTGAGAATATTTCTCTTGCAGAGGGAAAAAAGATATTAAATAATAAGCCTGTTTTTGGTGGATTTGATAATGCGGAAGGAAGCCTTCTGTATACCGGAACAAAGGAAGAGATTAAGAAAGAAATATATCGTATTCTGGATGAGAGTGGAACTAAGGGTGTGGGTCTTGGTGCTGACTGTACCATCCGAGAGGATATCGATTTGGAAAGACTCCAGTGGATTAAAGATATTTCCGCAGAGTATGCAAAGGAAAAGAAATAAATTCTGAGAGTTGTATATAGTACTGTAAAAAATGTCAGAAAGAAAAGTGCTCAGATTGCAATGTACCGCCCCCAAAAAGTTAGACCAAAATCTGACGATTAGGAGGTCGGTACAATTCTTGCAATTTAATTTGAGCACTTTTTAGTATAATGAATATATTCCCGGAACAAAAATAAAGTGGAAGAAATACGGTTCAGTTCTGCTTTGACAATGAATTAAAGCAATAGGAGAGTGCGATGGCAGTCAAGTCTTATTTGAATCAATTTGCAAATGTAGTCTCGGATGTATTAAATATCGATGTGATTATCGTAGATTCAGATTTGAATTTGCTAGGGCAAAAGCTGGTCTTTTATGATATGTATCAAAAAATTGACTATGGCTCTCTTATTTATACGGTCATAGAAAGTGGAGAACAGTTCTATGTAAAAAACAGAGAGTCTGTTCCGAAATGCAAAGAGTGTAAGGGGTATGCGCAATGTAAAATTGACGGTTTTGTGGGAGTTCCTATCCGCGATAAGACGGAGGTGATAGGAGCTCTTGCTTTAATTGTCAGCAAAAAGAGAGGAAAAAAGTTCTTTGAAAAAATAGATTCCACTCTTATGTTTATGGATAACATGGCGGAGCTTATCGGAAAAAGAATCATAGAGCATCAATCGAAAAAGAAATTAAAAGAAAAGCTAACAAGAGTAGAATCCATTATTGCAGCTTTGCCGGATGCCCTACTCTACTGCGATCATTTTGGAAATATTATTTACCAAAATGCTTCATTTCATTCTATTTTTTCATTGGAACAGTCTATCGGTAATATACGGGAATTATCCGAAGAACTGGATAAATATCTGCAAAAAGGGAAAGTAGTGGAAGAGGCTAAAATCACCATAGAAAA
>CAUTEL010000042.1:0-9359 GCA_963537185.1 uncultured Oribacterium sp.
CTATAATAATAGTCACCGTCTGACAAAATATACTTATCTCCACGATATACATCATCCGTAGTATTCGTATTGTTTACTAGACCTTCCAGATCAGGCTTTTTAGGGTCTCCATTTACATACTTTGCGTTCAAGGTACTTGGGTATTTTATCTTAGAAGATAAAAGATAGTACTTTCCGTCTGTTAGAGTAACACCCGAACCCATAGAAGTATCAGAATTATTTGCCGTAGTGCTATAATTTGCACTGCCCGGGTCTATTCTTACATTTTCATTTTTTGCAGTATACTCAGTAGATAAGGTAAAGCTCTTCTTTCGATCACCAAAGCGTAGGGGAGCTGAAGTTCCATCTCTAAAGATTGTTTGCAAACCAAAAATATCCAGATAATTTTGTCTCTGATCTACTCCATACTTATCAAAGCGGAACTTTCCTCCTCCACCCGGACGGGGATAAATCACCATATCCTCTTTGGGGTTCACATAGAATTCTCTTGTGTGATCATCTCCCCATATCTCCGTAAATTTAATTCGGTTCGTAATCTTCATGCCTTTATTGTAGAGGTCCGTTACTTCCTTCATTTTTGAGTAAGGATATCTATAAACCAAGGCATACAGCTGAGAATTATACTTCCCTGCAGGTGCATAGCTATGTCCTGTTAAGTAGGGCTGATGATCCGGCAGTTTATAGGCACTGGGATCTTTGGAAATTCCCACTTGTAACTTCCCAATAGGATTTACAAGGTATTTGTCGTTTCCGTTTGGATCCGGATTCGTGTTATCCATATATTGGGCAATATCCTTATAGCCGTTCTGTGCATAAACCTCAATGTTATTGCCTCCATCCTCATTATAGAGATAATAATCCTGTCTATAATCCATGGGCATCTTTTTGGCGCCTACAAGTTGCCCACCGGCAGTTTCCTGTTCTGTCAATCCAGTAGTATCCGGTTCAAACTTATAATTGAAAGGCTGAGAGCTTCCTCTTGCTCTGTCCACCCTCACATACCATACCGCATAAAAATAGTCCTTCGGATCATCTCCGGCAGGTGGTGTTCCCCAGCTGGGATCCCAGTTAAAATATACACCGCCGTTCACATCCGCAGTACCGGGCTTTAAGGTTACTTTTGTCTCTTTAACCTCTGTTTCAACATGAACAGACATATCCTGTTTTGCCTTCTCTACTGCAGCACCTTCCGGCCCTATATTCAGAGTTACGGGGAACTTATAATTATAGACTCCCTTAGGTTTCCCATCTACTTCTTCATCTTTCACCTTTAACATACTGGGCGTCAAGTTGTAGCCGATATCCGCTTTAAAAAGCACTCCTCCGCTTAATTCGTTATAATTCTTTAAGTGAAGATAGGGCTCAGTTTTGCCATTTACATCCTTTTTTACAATTTCATAGTTGAAACTACTTTGTGCATTTGTAGAGGGAGCAGGAGCAATACCATGAATTACTCCCGGTAGCACCTTGTATGTATAATTTACTCTATCCGTTGAAACTGTGATTTTATTCTTAGCCCAATAATCATTCGCATTCTCATCATCACTGTGTCCATCTTCCCAACCCTTGAAGATACGAGCAGGGATATATAAATTCACCGTCCCGGGTGCGTAAACAGTATTTTTATCCCCCTGTAAAGTTAGCTCTACTCCGAGGGTAGTTGTATTTACAGCATTAGAATTATTTTCCGGTGGAATAATGCTTAACTCTGTTTGTTTACGCATTTCTCCAGCACTTCCGTCAGTATAGCTGTGTCCTGTACTTGCTCTATTTGTTCCGGCATTTGGATCAGGAGCCTCCTTCCAAAAGGCCTTTAATTCATGCTCCGCCGCCTGACCCACATCTCTCTTTGTTCTTCTTCCTTTTCCGATGGAAAATACACTGAAATGCTTTGCAGAAAAAAGCAGATTATCTCCCTCTTCCTTAACAGGGAGAATCTCTGTCGGATGCTCCTCGGAGAGGTGCACAATTTTAAACTCCTCTTCAATAGAAGCTTCCTGCATTCCTTCCGCCTCACTAAGTGCTTCCTTGATTTTTTTCGTCTTTTGAATGGAAATTTCTACCTGTTTTCCCCTCTTAGGCTGAACTTCCTTTACTTCTCCGTTTATTTCACGATAAAAAGAAATATCCACAGTCTCTAAGATTTCAACCTCGGAGTCTACATCAGGATCTTCCTTTTTAAATTCCTTTTCCAACTCTTTCCTGGCTTCTTCGACTGTCTCTTTCTCTTCGACAAGTTCCACCTTTATATGGGTCCCTTCAAAAAAGGTACCGCCAGAAAAAGAAGCAGTCACGGTCAAATCCCCTGCCTCTGCACTAAAAGAATCGTCATCCAGATATTTCGCTTTCTTCTCATTTTCTGTATCTTGAGAGACATCTTCCTCGCCGGTTTTCTCGGATTCTTTCTCTGCGGACTCCGCTTCGTTTTCTTTCTTCTCCGCTTCACCAAGTTCTTCTTTATTCTCGGACTTATCTTCACTTAAGTCCTCTGCAGATTCTTCCGCGTTCTTATTATTCACTTCGACATTTTCTTTTTCAGAGAGTTCTTCCTCTGCCAAAGCAGAATTTTCTTCCTTTTGGTCCTTATTCAGCTCTGATTTCTCTGTAAGAGAAGCTTCTGTCTTCTCTTTTTCTTCTATCCCTAACTGCTCCGCTATTTCCTTTGCATTTCCTTCCGCATAAGAAATCGTCTGCATATTCCCCATGAGCATTAAAAAGGTCAGGAAATACGCCATTCCTTTTCTGAATGTATTTCTTTTCCTACACTGTCTTCTCGACAAGCCGCTCACGGAAGGGATTTCCCTCTCTCTTCCCATCTTCTTCATTGTCTTCCTCTACTTTCTCTTGCCCTGTTTGACATAGCAAGCTTTTTTTACTCCTTCTTCCTATGTCGGAGGGAGTTTTTCAACGAAGTGCCACACTCATAGCGATATAGACACGCTTTGAGATAAGTTCCCGGAATTTTGGACACAAAAATTCCTAAACTGTTTATCGTCAAGTTTAGCACATTTTATTATAATTTAATATTATTATTTATAGTATTTTTGTAAAAGCAAAAAAGGTTCGGGATAAACCCGAACCTTTTTTAATTCTTAACAAGTGGCGCAGGCGAAGCCTGAGACATCTTGTTCATAGCGAGTATCGCTCCTCGTAAAGCGTGCGATATCTCGTTTAGCCTCTTTTTTTCTTTTTGCCAAGGACATAGTAAATGCCGAGGCAAGCAAGACTCGTTACCGAGGCAAAAGCATACCAAAGCATCTTAGAGCTGTCATCCGTTCTTACTGCTCTGGAATTCTTCTTTGTACGATTTTCTCCCAGTACTTCGCCCGGATGCTCTGTTTCTTCCTCAGATCCGGAAGGACGGTTTTGTCCCAGAACATCGCCCGGATGCGGTACATTTCCATCTACCGTTCCCGGTATACTCGGTGTGCCCGGTGTGGAAGGAACTCTCGGCGTAGATCCGCCGCCTCCTCCGCCACCGGAATATCTTCTGAACTGGTTCTCAAAAAGAATTTCCGATACTTCCTCGCCATTCTTAAAAATCTTTTGTGTGAGAAGAAGATTTTCTTGATTACTGCTATCTTGACTTACTGTGTAAACAACTCGATAAACAGACTTGTCATAAGTATAGCCATATATAGCATCATTCACTTCTTCCAAGGTATAACTGTAGACTCCCGGAATTTGGAAGGAAATCGGTGCAAATGCGGCGCTTCCCTCTCCCTGAATGGCTACTGTTTCCGTATCTGCCTGAGAATCTCCCGGCATCGGTTGAACGAGCTCTCTCGGAAGCTCTGATGCAGAAGCCACTTCCGTAGAATCCTTTCTTAAAACAAAGTGGAAGGTATCATTGCTTCCGGGATTTGTTCCGCTAATCTTCTTTCCAAGTTCAATCTTTCCGGAAACGGCCTTGGTCTCGAAGACATTGTTAAAAATAAAATCATCTCCTCCAACCGTAGCATAAAGCTCTCCGTTACCCTCATCCGTTACCGTTATAACGATTTCTCTCTTCGGCTTCTCATCATTCTTTACTCCGGGAACAGAACCGCTTTCCGTTACACTGTAGCGATATGTTCCGGGCGCAGTAAGATGAACCTTACCGAAGCTGATTTCTCCGCCGTCAGAATTCGGATTTGTCTTTACGAGACTGCTCTCTGCACCTGCCTCAGCCGGCATCGGCGCATTGGCATCTTCTCTTTGTAAGGTAAAGCTAAACTTGTTTCGGATATCCGGCTTAATAAGGCCTGCCTTTCCTGAAAGCTTTTTCTGTACCTTAATCTCCGCATCAATTGCCTTTACATTATAGATGTTTTTGAAAATAAACGGTTTGTTCGCGCTGTACTCTAAATCCGATTCCAGCGCCTGATTATTCTTATTTTCTACAGTAAGACTAATCTCCTGCTCACCCATTTTGACAAGACTTACACCGGCTACATTTCCTGCAGTTTCCGCAAGCTTATAGGTATACTTACCCGGCTTTAAGATACGAATCTTTCCAAACTCCATGAGTCCGCCGTCGGAATCCGGGTTCTTTAATTCCGTAACACTTGCCTTTCCTTCCTCATTAAGAAGCGGCGCACCGTCCACTCCTCTTAAAGTGAAGGTAAACTTATTCTGAATATCCGGAGCAGCAAGTCCTGCAGGAACATCCAAAACCTTCTTTACCGGAATGCTGAATACTAAAGGCTTAACCAAGCGGTGTACGCTACCTGCCTGAAGCGTTTCCGCTTTCGCATTGTTCGGACGCGTGTCCGTGTTGTACTGCACTGCATTAAGGTAAGCGATATTACCGCTCTGTACATTTTCCTTGTTTTGATCGGTCGTAGCTGTCATCTTAACATTGGCAACCAGGATTCCCTCCTTGTTCAATGTAAAGTCCTGACCCGACTTTGTTTTTCTTAAATCAAAGGCAACAGCCTGAACCTTCTTTTTATCTATGCTGCCATTCAGACTCTCGTCTTCATAGTTCCATTCCTTCCAAATCGGATTTGTCAGATCTCTTTCCGCTTCAGTCGGAACTTTTTCCGCAACGAACACCTTCGGCTTTAAGGTTTCCGAACTATTGGGATAAGAGGGCTTTGTCAGCATGCTGCTGATATCCACACCGGCAAAGTCTCCGTTTCTCTCCGCATCTTTTCCTAAGATATCATAGAGCACCATATCCGTTGTTCTGGTTGATGGTTCAGCCCGATAAAGAAGACGATGCTTATAGGGATCCCCCATATAGCTTACATTGTCCGCAATGAAATCCGGATTGATTTCCGTACTTACCGTATTGTTAAAGTTGGCTTCCACTACGGTAATCGGTCCGAAATTCATATTTGCAGCTACAACAGAGGTTGTAAACTTCGAATTTTTGCCGGCTTCCTCTTCGCGAATCTTCTTATAGTGGGAAATGTCTGTAAGCTTCGGATACTTTCCTTCCTCATCGGAAACATAGTTTCCATCCCAAATGGTCTTCTCATCCTGATGAACATAGCCCACAGTATTGACTGCAGTTCTTCCTCTATCCGCAATATTCGTGTACGGATTATAGAGCGTATAGGTCATCTTCCAACCGCTACGGTTGCTATCTTTGTGCCAACGGCGATATTGCTTACTTTCGGTGTTTTCCGGGGTGGTAAAGCGAACAATCATCATGGTCCGTCCGGAGCCTTCCCAGTCCCTATTAAATTCTACTGTGTAATCCGTACCCTTCGTAAAACTCAAGTTACTATCTACATTATATCCCCAAGTCCAAGTTCCAAGTTTAATTGATTCTTCGTCTACATAGGTTCCTGCCGGAAGGAGGTCATAAATAATTCCCTTATTCACCTGATACGGATCGGTATATTTAGCCTCCTGCAATGTCTCAGGGAGGTCTCCGTAATTAAAGCCTTCCAAACGAACATTTAGGGTCTGCACACTGTTTTGAGGATCATCTTCATAGGCTTTTTCAACATTCTTATTGAGATAGGGCGTAATCTCTAAGGGAGTTAAGGTATAACCCACCTGTGCCCAATATTCTCCGATTCTATGTTCGGTCTTCTTTACATCAAGCTGTCTGCCTTCTGCAGTTGCCGCGCCACCGATAAAGCTGATCTTGTAATCGTCCTCTTTCTCCATGGTCTTCTTAATCTCCGCCTGCATAGCCGCAGTCGGGGTAACCTGCATGGTGTAGGCAACATCAAAGCCCGTACTGTAGTAGGGGGAATCCTGCTTCAGCTCTAAGCCCACAATGCTATCTCCGAAGACAGCATGAAGATCCAGCTGGTTTCCTACATAGATGTTTTCCGTATCGCTCTTTGTATACTTCTTGGTAAAACCGCTTTCCGGAGTAAAGATAATCTGTCCCCCTGCGTTATAGGAGAATTGTCCATACTTAAAGTAAGTACTTTCATTCTTTTTCCGTAAATATACGGCAACGGGAGGATAGTCTTCATTTCTCTTTCTAAGTTCCGCTTTCGGGCTAAAAGGTACTAGGGCATTATTGGACTTTTCTACATCACGAACCCTCATTTCCTTTAAGAAGATAGAGCTATAGTAATAGTCCTCATCCTTCAAGGGATACTTTTCTCTATATGCGTCGGTATTGCTTCCACTTGCATTTTCGAGTCCGTAAAACTCATCCTTTGTCAGATCACTGCTCAAAGGCTTACCGTTTATACTTCCCTCTCCTTTATGTCTAACAGAAAGAAGATAGTACTTTCCGTCTCTAAGAGTAACACCGGAGCCATTCTTGCTCGGATCCGGAGAAGTAACATAGCTTCCGTCCTCATTGACCTTCACATTTGCACTGTCCGCCTTGTAGTCCGTAGTAAGAGTAAAACTCTCCTTATAGCCGCCGGCCGCCCTAAGAGGTGCGTCCTTCCCGTCCTTATAAATCGACTGCAAGCCAAAAATATTGACATAGGTCTGTCTGATGCCGATGTTGTACTTATTATAAGAGAAGCCTCCTTCACCTTTTGGACGCGGGAAAATATACATGTTTTCCACTTTGACAGTAATAGGACGCTTAAACTTGTCTGCCCAGATTTCAGTAAACTCAATCTTATTGCTTATTTCCAAGCCGTCTTTATAGATATCTCTTCCTGCGGCCTTTGCATCCTCTAATTTTTTATAAGGATACTTATACACTAACGCATAGACCTGAGAATTAAGGTGCCCGTTAGGATGATAGTTATCCCATAACACATAGGGTTCCGATGATGGGAGCTTGGGCACGCTCGGATCCTCGGAAATGCCCTCATAGGTTCTTCCTATAGGATTTTCCAGATACTTTTTATCCGCAGGCGGCTCCTCTGTCATATATTCGGTAATCTTACTGTAACCGCCTCTTGGAAAGGCCGCAATGCTATCCGGATGATAATAGCCATTCCATCTGGTATCCATCGGAAGCTTTTTCGCACCAACAAGCTCTCCTCCGTCCGCTGCACTCGCAACCGGCTCAAACTTATACTCAAAAGGCTGTGAGCTTCCTGTAGCTCTCTCTACCTCTACATACCAAACAGTATAGAAATACTTATTCGCGTTCTCCGGTGCCGTTCCCCAGCTTGGATCCCAGTTAAAATACACACCGCCGTTGACATCCGCTTTTCCGGGTTTCAGAGTTACCTTGGTCGGGTTAACCTTGGTCTCTACATGTACGGACATGTCCTGCTTTGCAGTTGAATTTAAACTGCTGTCCTTCTTGTTCTTTACTTCCATGCTTACAGGGAACTTATAGTCATAAACGCCTTTTTCTTCGCCGGCTACCGACTTATGCGTAACCTTGAGCATACTGGGGGTAAGGTTATAGGCAATATCCGCCTTAAAGGTAACACCGCCGCTCAGTTCCTTATAATTCGTTAAGCGAAGGAAGGCTTCACCGTTTTTCTCTATAGTTTCATAACTAAAGCTACTCTGCGCATTGCTCTCTCCCTTTTTCGGAAGACCATGTACATAAGGCGGCTTCACAGGATAAGCACCCGAATCATCCATGGCGGTAGATACATTTACCTTATCCGGATCATCCCATCCCTTAAAGATTCTTGCAGGAATATCGATGCTTACCTCTCCCGGAGCATACGCCGTATCCACTCCACCTTTTAAGGTAAGTTCAATTCCCAAGGTGGTTGTGTTTAAAGCATTGGAACCCTGTTCAGGAGGAATAATCACGAGATTCTTCTGCTGTCTCATACGCTTTTCAGCCTTTTCCTCAGCATTGGTAATCGTGCTATCCTCTACAATTTCATCCGTATAGCTGTGTCCGTTTACCGCTGTCGGTTCCTCTCTCCAGAAGGCTCTAAGCTCATGGCCTTCAGGAGTTTGTACTGTTCCGGCAACGGCCAAAAGTACACTCGGACTAAAATTCTTTGCGGAAAAGGCTAAGTCTTCTCCTTCATCCTTCAGCTTAAGAATCTCTGCCGGTTTTCCTTCATGAAGGTGTACCAGCTGCAATTCCTTCTCATCCTCTTCGATAGCTTCCTTGATTTCCTTCGTCTTATTAAAACGAATTTCTACCTTTTTCCCCTGCTTCGGCTGTACTTCCTTTTCTACTCCGTCAATTTCCCGGTAGAAAGAAATATCAACAGCATTCAGCACGCTAAGCTCCGGCTTCTCTCCCGGATGCTTCTTTTCATATTCTTTTTCATAATGCGCCTTTGCCTTAGCAAGGTCTTCTTCCTTTACGGGAGCAAGCTTCATAAAGGTTCCCTCTAAGAAGGTCCCCTCTCCGTAAGACGCAGTAACGGTAAGTCCGTCTTCAAAGTTCGACTCGAAAATACCGGCTTCCATATATTCCGGCTTTTTCTCGTCCTCTGTCTCCTCCGCCTTTTTCTCCTCTTCAGAATGCTCTGTATCCGCTTTTTCTTCAGAAGAGTCTTCGCTTTTCTCTTCGTTCTTCAAAGCCGCTTCATCCTTCTCTTCGGCTTTGTTTTCCTCTTTTTTCTCTACAGAAGAGTCTGCTTCCTTTTCTTCGGAAGACTCCTTATCGTCCTTAGACTCATCTTTAAGAGAAGCCTCATGCGAAACTTCGGAGTTTTTCTCTTCCGCCGTTTCCTTCAAAGCTTCTGTAGCTTTCTCTACTTGAACTCCTATCTGTTCTGCTACTTCTCTTGCATTTCCTTCTGCGTAGGACAGGGCTTGTAAATTACCGAGAAGCATTAAAAAAACAAGGAAATAGGCTATTCCCTTATTGAAAAGCTTAGCTTTTTTATGCTTCTTCGGCAGTCTGCGCCCGGAAGGTATTTCATTTTCTCTTACCCTCTTGTTCATTGCGTTCCTCCACCTTTTCTTGTTCTGTGTACCCCAAAATATCACATTTCTTTCTTCCCTACTCACGAAGAAATAATCTAAGACACTTAAGGCCTACTTTAGCTACGAATGGGTTACCGTAGAGC
>CAUTEL010000043.1:0-9350 GCA_963537185.1 uncultured Oribacterium sp.
GCTTTACAGGGGCAAGCTCTGCTCTTTTCTTTTTTGAAAAAGAGATAGGGGAAGAGACGACGGGGAAGGAGAACTTATGCGAGAGATGAAGACAATAGAGGCGGTCGGACAGATTCTTTGTCAGGACATCACCCAGATTATTCCCGGTGTAAAGAAAGGCACGATTTTTCGTAAAGGGCACAGAATCGAGGAAGCGGATGTTCCGGTGCTTTTGTCCGTAGGAAAAGATCATATCTATATCTGGGATGAAGATGCCGATATGCTGCATGAAAACGAAGCCGCAGAAATCCTCTATAGGATGGGAAAAGGCGAAAACATGCATCCCGGAGAGATCAAAGAGGGAAAGATCGAGTTTATTGCAGACTGTGACGGCGTATTGAAGGTCGATTCGGAGAAGCTTTTTCAGCTCAATTCCTTCGGAGAAATGATGATGGCAACGAAGAAGAACAATACTCCCGTGAAAAAGGGAGAAGTGCTTGCCGGAACAAGAATCATTCCGCTTTGTATCGAAAAAGAAAAAATGGAGAGGGCAGAGCGCATAGCGAAAGATGGCGGCATTTTACAGCTTCTTCCTTATAAGAAAAAGAAGGTGGCCTTCGTGACTACGGGAAATGAAGTTTATCACGGAAGAATCGAGGACGGCTTTACACCGGTTGTAAAGGAAAAGCTCTCGTCTTTTCCGGTGGAATTCATCGGGCAGAGCCTTTGCTCGGATGATGTGGATATGGAAATCGCCGCTATACAAAAATTTCTTAATGAGGGAGCAGAGCTCATTCTCTGCACCGGCGGTATGTCGGTGGATCCCGATGACAGGACGCCTCTTGCCATCAGAAAGTCTTCGGAGAGGGTGGTGAGCTACGGCGCACCGGTTCTTCCGGGATCGATGTTCATGTTGGCCTACGGAAAGGGCAATGTACCGATTATGGGGCTTCCGGGCAGTGTTATGTTTTGCCCCATTACTGTATTTGACCTGATCTTACCCCGCATCATGGCGGATGATCCCGTTACTAAAGAAGAGATAGACAGCCTTGGAGAAGGTGGATTATTGTAACTGACCTTGTTCATGATGATGTTTCCGGGGTATTTCCGTGAAGGATAAAAGAAGCCTATGGGAAGTTCGGAAAGGAAATCTATGAGCTTCCGGATGGAAAAAGGAACGCGGAAAAGCCGGAATGAGGCATTTTTTCGGAAAGGAGCATAGATGAGAGAAATATGGCAGCATATCGCGGAACTGGACCCGTCCCGGGAAAATGTCCTGCTGACTTCCCTAAATGAAGAGAGTCTAGGTGAAAAAGTCCTTTTTGTGGATGGAGAAGAACGGGCAAGAACATCTGATTTTCAACATCTAATCCTCCCCTTTGGTAAAGCAAAACGCGGCCTGATTGCTTTAGGAGAGAAACAGTATTTCCTGGATAATCTCGCCGGCGAAAAGAAACTCATCGTGCTTGGAGCGGGACATGTCGCTCTTTCCGTGATTCGTTTAGGGAAAATGATTGGCTTTCAGGTGCTTTGCATCGAGGACAGACCTTCCTTTGCGAAAGCGGCGAAAGAGGCAGGAGCGGATGAGGTTTTGTGTGAGGACTTTGCAAAAGCCCTCTCTACCCTTAAAGGGGATAAAGACAGTTATTTTGTAATTGTCACTCGCGGGCATACGCACGACCTCATCTGCCTTAGAGAGATTCTGAAGAAATCCCATGCCTATATCGGCATGATGGGATCGAAAAGAAGAGTTACATTTATTAAGAAGCAGCTTTTGGAAGAAGGAGTCAGCGAAGAAAGTCTTCAGGAATTGCATAGCCCTATCGGACTTGCTATTGGAGCGGAGACCCCTATGGAAATCGGGCTTTCCGTTCTTTCGGAAATCGTGATGGAGAAGAATAAGAGCTTTCATCAGGAAAGTCTTACGAAGGAAATGCTGGATGCCATGCTAAGCGGAGAAGACTATGTCTTGGCAACGATTGTGAAAAGGCAGGGCTCCGCACCGAGAGAAGCCGGCACGAAGATGCTGATCAGTCCCTTAGGAAAGCTCATCGGCACTATCGGAGGAGGCTGCGCCGAAGCGGAAGTGGTACAGAAGAGCCGGGAGTTATTTTTGGAAAATGCAAAACCTGCCTGTCTATATCATGTGGACCTTGCCGATGACATTGCGGCAGAGGAAGGCATGGTCTGCGGAGGACAGCTGGATGTACTTTTAGAAAGAGTCTGAGCGAAAATGCTATAGGGAAAGATCTGGGAATTGAAGCTACATAAGGTTTAGAAAAGAAGCCGAAGAGCAATGTGAGAATGAGCTTAGACTAGCTTTTAGTCAGGAAGGAATAGAAAAGCAAGAGGAAGAATGAAGGATCAATTTCAAAGACAAATCAATTATATGCGCCTTTCCGTTACGGACCGTTGCAATCTGCATTGCCGTTACTGCATGCCTAAGGGCATGGAGAATGTGCTTCCCGTGGAGAAGCTTCTGTCCTTTTCGGAACTTCTTTTTCTGGCAAAAGAGGCTTCGAAGCTGGGAATCAGCCGATTTAAGGTGACAGGCGGAGAACCCTTGGTGCGGGACGGGGTCTTGGATTTTATTAAGGAGCTTAAAAAGCTTGATAAGGTGGAACAGGTCACGCTGACCACGAACGGCATTTTACTGAAGGAAGCGCTTCCGGAGCTTCTTTCCGCCGGAATAGACGGGATAAATGTGAGCCTTGATAGCTTAAAGGAGGAAAGATTCGCAGAAATCACAGGTCTTCCCGTGCTTTCCCGGGTTTTAGAGGGGATATACGCAGCTTGTGATGCCGGGATTCGTGTCAAGCTGAACACGGTGATGCAAAAGGGAAAAAATGAGGAGGAGCTCTTTTCTCTATTAGCGATTGCAAAGGAGCGTCCTCTGGACATTCGTTTCATAGAAATGATGCCGATTGGCTATGGGAAAAATTTTGAACCCTACTATAATGAAGAAATTTTAGAGAAAATCAGAGAGATTTATCCGGGCATTACGGAGGATATTTCCGTCCACGGAAACGGTCCTGCGAAGTATTACCGAATCCCGGGCTTTCTCGGTTCTGTAGGTTTTATTTCTGCGCTTCACGGGAAGTTTTGCGGAAGCTGTAATCGGATCCGCTTAACGAGCGAAGGAGAGTTAAAGCCTTGCCTTTGCTATGGAAATGGATATGCGCTTAGGGGGATATTACGCAATACGGCATTTTCCGAAGAGGAGAAAAGAGCGGAAGTGGAAAAAACACTGCGGAACTGTATTTTAGGAAAGCCGGAAAGCCATGCCTTTGAAAAACTCTCCGAGGTTACGGAACATAGAGCGATGGGTAAAATCGGTGGATAGCTTTGCGTTAGGATTTCGATAGACAATAAAGAAGGCAATAACGAAGATAATAAAGAAGGTAAAAAAGAGAGGTAAAGCCGAACAGAGAAAAGGCTTGGAGGATCAATGGGAAAGTTATTGGCAATTTGCATAAGCAAAAAAAAAGGAACAGAAAAAAAAGAAGTAAAGGAAGCAGTCCTCATCCCGCAGTTTGGGATAGAGGGAGATGCGCATGCAGGAAATTGGCACAGGCAGGTTAGCCTTCTTTCTCTTGAAAAGATAGAGGACTTTCGGAAAAAAGGGGCGGAAGTCGAGTTCGGCGCCTTCGGAGAGAACCTCGTGGTGGAAGGCTTTGACCTTTCCCGATGCCCGGTAGGAAGTGAAATTCATGTCGGAGAAGCGGTTTTAGAGCTGACTCAGCTTGGGAAAGAGTGCCATACCCACTGTGCTATTTACCACAGAATGGGAGACTGCATTATGCCAAGAGAAGGGGTATTTTCTAGGGTGATAAAGGGAGGAACAATCCGGAAGGGAGATCTTGTGGAAGTTTTTCCGCCTGATCCGAAGAGAGCTTATACGGCGGCGGTCATTACCCTTTCGGATAGAGCGTCTTCCGGGGAATATGAGGACCTTTCGGGACCGCTCATTCAGGAATTTTTGGAGAATCAGGGGATAGTAGTGGAGGAGCGATTGCTTCTTCCGGATGGAAGAGAGGCTTTAGAAAAGGCCCTCATTCGTTTAGCGGATCAAAGAGAGATCTCTTTGATTTTCACAACCGGAGGCACGGGATTTTCTGAAAGAGATTGCACTCCGGAGGCCACCAAAGCAGTGTGTGAAAGAGATGTTCCCGGTATTCCGGAAGCCTTACGGCAGCATAGCCTAACAATTACCAAAAAAGCCATGTTAAGCCGTCAGACTGCAGGGATACGGAAACATTCTTTAATCATAAACCTTCCCGGAAGCCCGAAGGCTTGCAAGGAGAATCTGGAGTTTTTATTTCCGGAGCTCTTTCATGGCATAGGGATTTTACGGGGTACAGAAAAAGAAAATTAGGAGGAAAAGTATGAAAAAATTTGTAGTAGGAAGCCTTGCCTTAGTGCTTTCCGCTATGCTCATCTCTTGCGGAGGAGCAAAGAAAGAGGAGACAGCAGTAGAGAGCAGTGTAGTAGAGACCGAGAGCAGTAAAGCGGAGACAGAGAGCGCAAAGGAAACGGAAAAGGCCACTGAAGGGGAAAAGACGGAAGTTCAGGTCTTTGTTGCGGCTTCTCTTAAAAATGTAATGGAAGAGCTCGGAGCGCAGTATGAGAAGGACAATCCTTCCGTGAAGCTTGTTTTCCAGGCAGATTCTTCCGGGAAGCTCCTGACACAGATTCAGGAAGGCTATGCTTGTGATGTATTCTTTTCGGCAGCACAGAAGCAGATGGATACTTTGCAGGAGGAAGGAAAGCTCGTTGAAGGTACGAGACAAAATGTAGTCAATAACCAACTTTGTGTAATCACAAGAAAAGACAGCGGTACGAAGGTTACCGGCTTAGAGACGCTGAAGGATGCAAAGTCCATTGCTCTTGCAGACGGTACCGTACCGGTAGGAAGATATACCAGAAAAGCACTGGTGAGCCTCGGCATTTTACCTGAGGCAGAGGACCTTTCCAAAATCAGTACAAAGGAAGTTTCCGATGCTTTGGGCGGTGTAGAGATTTCCGAGCAGTCCAATGTTTCGAAGGTACTGGCGGCGGTAGTGGAAGGTTCCTCCGAAGTGGGAACAACCTACTATTCCGATACCTACGGGAAAGACACGGATGTGGAGATTCTCGAAAAGGTTTCCTATGATTTAACCGGAAATGTTATCTACCCGATTTCTCAGGTAGTCAATGATGAAGCAAGCGACGCGGAAATTAAGGAAGCAAAGAAGTTTGTGGAGTTTGTTTGTAGTGACGCGGCCAAAGAGACATTTCAGAAGTATTATTTTGACACCAAAGTCGAATAAAGATGGTGGAAGGAGAAATCCATGATGGAAATGATAAAAAGCTTAGATTGGAGTCCCTTATGGATTTCTCTGAAAACCGCAGTGGTTACCACCATAATTTGTTTCTTTTTAGGGATATTTTTGGCCAGAAAGGTGATGAAGCTCCCGTCCCCTTGGGACAATTTTCTTGACGGCTTACTTACCCTTCCTATGGTCCTTCCCCCGACGGTAGCAGGATTTTTCCTGCTCCTTCTTTTTAGTAAGAGAAGACCCTTCGGCACCTTCCTTTTTGAACATTTCGGTATCAAGGTGGTGCAGTCCTTCTTAGGATGCGTGGTGGCGGCAACCGTGATTTCCTTACCCCTTATGTATCGAAATGCAAGGTCTGCCTTCGCACTCGTTCCGAAGGACTTGGTTTATGCCGGGCGTACGCTCGGGATGAGCGAGTTTTCCATTTTCTGGAAAATCATTGTACCGCTCTCTGCCCCCGGTATCTTTTCCGGAACGGTTTTAAGCTTTGCAAGAGCGCTTGGAGAATACGGGGCGACTTCCATGCTTGCCGGAAATATTCCGGGGAAGACCGCGACCATTTCCCAAAGAATCGCTCTCGTTATGCAAGATCAGGACTATGCGACTGCAGGTTTTTGGGTAATGGTAGTCCTCTTTCTGTCCTTCGGGATTTTAACGCTTTATCAGTTTGCGACAGAGGAAAAGCGCTTCCGGTATTAGATATCAACCTATAAATAGAGAAATAAGGGAAACAATATAGGAAGTAGAATAAAAAAATCAGTTATCTGATACAGAATGGATGCATCTTGGCGATCAGATATAGTTGAAGTGGAAAGCTTGGAAGCAAGTCGTATAAAGGATTAAAGAGATAAAATGGCATGCAGTGTTTCGATTAAAAAAAATATGGGAAGCTTTTCTCTGGATATGCAGTTTCAGACAGAAGCAAAGAGGCTCGGGATTCTCGGAGAATCCGGGGCCGGAAAGTCCATGTGCTTAAAGGCGATTGCCGGAATTCTTAAGCCCGATGAGGGGGAGATTCACATCGGCGAGAACTGTGTATTTTCCAAGGAAAAAAAAATGAATCTTCCGCCGCAAAAGAGGAAGGTGGGCTATCTTTTTCAGTCTTATGCACTTTTTCCGCATATGAGCATTTGGGAGAATCTTTCGGTGGCTCTTAAGGGGAGCAAGGAGGAAAAAGAAGAGAAAATCAGATCTATTTTAGAGAAAATGGAGCTAAAGGGCATGGAAAAACGCCTTCCCGGGAAGCTTTCGGGCGGGCAGCAGCAGAGAGCGGCTCTTGCGAGGATTCTGGTGGGAGAACCGGAGATCATCCTGCTTGACGAACCCTTTTCCGCACTGGACTTTTCTCTTCGGGACCGAATGCAGGAGGAGCTTATGCTACATTTGGAGGACTTCCAGGGAAGCTGTATTATGGTTTCCCATTCGAGGGACGAGCTCTATCGTTTTTCCGAGGAACTTCTCATCGTGGAGAACGGCAGGATCCTTTGCCAAGGAGAAACGAAGAGCCTCTTCCGAAATCCGAGGAAGAGAGCGGCAGCAGCTTTGACAGGCTGTAAAAACATTTCCAAAGCCGAAAAAAGAGGAGAAAATGGCCTGTATGCAGTGGACTGGGGAATAGAGCTTCAGCTTGATAAGGAAATACCGGACAGCCTCTCCTATGTGGGCTACCGTGCCCATGATTTTATCCCCGTGTTTTCGGAGGAAGAGGCGGGAGAAAATTGTATCCCGGTTCACCTAGAGAATATTGCGGACTACCCCTTTGAAAAGAATTTCTATTTTCAGGCGAAAGATGGCACGGAAAGAATCGTCTTTATGGAACAGAGAGAGTCTCTTGCAAGATGGGAGCCTTTGGGGATTCCACAGTATCTTAAAGTAGATACGGAGAAGCTTCTTCTTTTAGAAGACTAAATTTATTGAGTAGCTGTATAAATCAAATCTCTTTTATGTTTTTTATGGTTTGTAGATCTCTTTTTGGAGTACTCTACCGCTAGGGCTCGCAAAGTAAGCAAAAATCGGAGATTTGATTTTTACAGTGAAGATAGAGTTTGAAATAAGACTTGCAGCGAAAGTGCAGGATGAGGAGAAAAATGGGAGAGTTTACACATTTTGATGATAAGGGAAATGCCCGTATGGTTGATGTTTCCGAAAAGGACGACACGGAGAGAGTAGCCGTCGCGGTAGGCAGCATTTTCCTAAATGAAGAAGCCATGCAGGCGGTTCTTGGGAAGAAAATCAAAAAGGGAGATGTTTTTACTGTAGCGCAGGTTGCAGGAATCATGGGGGCGAAACGCTGCTCGGATCTGATTCCGCTTTGTCATATTTTACCGCTTCACGGAGCAAAGATAGAGTTTAGCGTAGATGAGAAGCAGGGCGAAATCAAAGTCATTTCCACGATGAAAACACTGGGGAAAACCGGGGTGGAGATGGAAGCGCTTACCGGGGCGAGCATTGCACTACTCTGCATTTACGATATGTGTAAGGCTATTGATAAGCGTATGCATATTGAAGCGGTGCATTTACAGGAGAAAAAAGGCGGAAAAAGCGGAGACTTTCGCTACGATGAAAGATAAAAGCGGAGGGGGGAAAATGATTTATTTGGATAATGCGGCGACAACAGCTTTATCGGAGACGGCAAGAAAAGCCATGGAGCCCTATCTTTCCGGTTATTATGGGAACCCTTCTTCTATTTACCGTTTCGGACAAGAGGCGAGAAAGGCGGTAGAAGAGAGTAGGCAGACTATCGCCTCTCTTCTTCATATTTCTCCAAGAGAGATTTATTTTACCGGAGGCGGAACGGAGAGTGATAACTGGGCGATTTCTTCCGTGGTGCTGGAAAGAGCATTAAAAAAGGAAAAGAGCGCACATCTCATCACGAGTACCATAGAACATCCTGCCGTGCTTCGAACTTGTAGCTTTTTTGAAAGCTTAGGAGTAAAAGTAAGCCGGATTCCTGTGGATAAAGAGGGCTTTCTGAATTTGGAGATTCTGGAAAAAGTGTTACAGGAAGAAAGCTCTTTAAGAAAAACAGAGGAGAGTTCGCATTGCTTGATCTCCGTTATGGCGGCAAACAATGAAATCGGAACGATAGAAAATCTAAAGGAAATAGGGCGCCTTGCGAAAGAGTACGGCGCAGTTTTCCATACCGATGCAGTGCAGGCTTTCGGTCAGATTCCGCTCGATATGGAGGAAATGCGGATAGACCTTCTCTCTGCAAGCAGCCATAAAATCCACGGACCTAAGGGGGTGGGACTCCTATATATCCGAAAAGGTCTTAAGCTCCCCTCCTTTTTACACGGCGGAGCACAAGAGAGGGGACTTCGTGCAGGTACGGAAAATGTTCCCGGAATAGTCGGCTTTTCTGCAGCGGTAAAAGAAGCCTTTTCCACGATGGAAGAGAGGGGAAGAAAGAAAGTTGCGTTGCGAGATTTATTTTTTAAAAGGCTCCTAGAGGAAATCCCGGGGATAAAAATCAGCGGTGTGAATCCGCTGGAAGACGAGGGAACCGGAGAGAGTCCGGAAAGCCCCTTCCTTTCCTCACTTCATTATCGTCTCCCCGGAAATGTCCATATCTGCCTTCCCGGAGTAGAGGGAGAGAGCGTTCTGCTCTTACTTGACCAGAAAGGAATCTGTGCAAGCAGCGGCTCAGCCTGTGCAAGCGGTTCTTTAGAGCCGAGCCATGTACTTCTTGCAATCGGAAAGAGTCATGAAGAAGCATACTCCGGACTGCGCTTAAGCCTCGAAGAAACACTCACGGAGGAAGAACTGGAGTACACAGTGGGGGCAATCAAAGAGGCAGTGGAGAAATTGAGGGGTTAAAAGGGTAAAACAAAAAAGTAAAGAATATAAAGAAAGTAAAAATTGTAAAGAAAATAATGAAGAGAGTAGAAAATTCATTTATAATAGGGATGTAATAAAAGCCATAGTTAATTAGTATAAATTGCATTTCAAGAAGTTTTTCAGATATTCAGAAGAAGTCGAAAGAGAAAGGGGTATGTATGAAAGTGGCAAAGACTTCAAGTAAAGGAAAAATAACAATAGAGGTATCCGTTCGAA
>CAUTEL010000044.1:0-9326 GCA_963537185.1 uncultured Oribacterium sp.
GAACTATAAATAAAACAAGGTTTGTGATAGAAATAAGAAGAGGCAGAAACAGCCCTCTGTTGGATAGTAAGGTATCCTTAACCAATATCGGATTATCGTTCATAGGAAATCAAGCTCCTTTCTCCCTTTCCCTCTTTTCCCAGAATATTTTCCATCTTACCCGCCTCTCTATAAAAAGAGTGAAGCTGTATTCCCGCATCCACGATCTTTTTTAAAAGCTCGGCCTCTTCCAAACTGTTCCCTCTAAAATAGATATGAATTTCGTTTTCTTTTAAGCTGATGGACTTAACTCTGGAATCTTCCTTTAAAATCCCCATGAGCTCCGTTCTTTTTCCATTAAACTGAATCACTATCGGGTTTTGCTCACTTAGCTCTCGAAATATCCCGGCTACCGTGCCTTTTCGAATCAGCTTCCCCTGATGGAGAACAGCCAAATGTGTGCAAAGATCCGAAAAATCATCTAGAGAAGAGCCAGTCATAAAAATGCTTCTTCCCTCATCCGTATAATCCAAAAGCATATTTTTAATTTCCGATACGGTACGCGCATCCAAAGAGGACATTGAATCATCTAAAACCAAAATCTTCGGCTCATGAAGCATAGCCCGTACCAAGGAAAGCTTCTGTAGAACCGCTCTGGGTAAAAGTTCCATAGGGCTGTTCGACCAAGCACTGATTCCCGCCTGTTCTAAGAGTAGATGAATACGGGAGCGAATCTTTGACTCCTCCATATGATAGCATGCAGCAAAAAATTGCAGGTACTCAAAAACCTGCATTTTCGGATAGCTGCCTAGAAGCTGCGGAACATAGCCCAAGCGTCTTTTTAATCTTCTTACCCCGGTGCCCGCCACCATATCATCAATCCGAATTTCTCCGCTATCCGGAGAAAGTAGCCCCATAACAAGCTTTGAAACCGTGGTTTTTCCCGAATCCGGCAAGGCCAATAGTCCGAAAATTTCCCCATTTTGTATTTCCAGGGAAAAATCCTCCAATACCAGATAATTGCCAAAGCTCTTTTTTACATTGCTAAAGCTGATCATCCCTTTTTCTCCTTCGCCGTAACCGTAATCATGGGAAGAAGCTGTCGAATCTCCGGAGAAGCCGTTGATTCCTTGGAAACAAAACGGAGCCTCAGCTCATTCTTTTCATTCAAATAGGTTTTTAAACGCTCTCCGCTTAAAACACCTTCTTCTCTGCCTATGCTGTCATATCCCCCTGTCCGATTGTTGTAAATCGCCATATTTCCCTGGAAATTTACCAAAAGCCGATTTCCTTCCACCTCCATCCTTTCAAAGGCAATAGAGGAAATACTCTCTTCCTCGCCCAAGTCATAACGAATCTCCAGGGGAATCATCGGATTCATTGTATTGGTACTACTATCATACTCTCCCCCTATAATCAACGGATCACGAGAAAGAGCACTGTATTCTCTCATTCCCTCTTTCGTCCTATTCAAGATGAGGGAGGACGCTACAATGCTGGTGCCGTATTTTTCCAGATGTTTATTGGCCGAAGTATTCAATTCCTCGATAAAGCCAAGACTGTCCTCTCTTGCGATAGCAAAAAAGCGTGCATCCGAAAAGTATCCATGAATTTCTTCTCCTAAAATATAACGAACAAAGTTCTTGCTGTTTCCGCTGAATAATAGATTGCTGAGATAATCAAAATCTCCCAGCGGTACCGGAATACTCTCCTGAAGCGAAAGGTCCAAACTCTGTCCTTTCTCCAATTTTCCAAGCTTAATCAGTCTTCCATACAGCAATATGAAAGCATCGGAAAGCGTATATTCCGTATTGTTTTTAATCTCTCCGGACAGCTTCCCTCCAAAATACTTGACCGTTCCCTCCAGCTTCCCTATACTGTTCGGAACTTTTTTATTTAAAAGAAAATACTGTGAGCTGAAGCTTTCTCCATTTTGTACGGAAATAACGGACTTATCTCTTTCTTGCTCAACTAAGGTTTTCTGCAGTCCTTTCTCCTTGCGAAGCTCTCCCAAGTCTCCCGTATAATCTACTCCCTTCAATATGGGATTCACCGTATATTCCGCCTTAATTCCCAAATGAAAGTTCCGCGCAGCAGGAGAACGAAGATTAATATAATTTTCCTCATCCACACTACTGTCATTTAATTGAATCAGCTTAACATAGGAAAGAAAGTTCCCATTAAAGCGCGTTCCGATTCCCATTACCCACACAAGTATGGCCGTCATAAGAGAAAATAAAATAATTGTAGGTCTGTATACGCGAAGCGAATTCTGTGCTCTAAGGAAAAAATAAAGGCCCGGGCCGACCAAAGCCAAGTATAAAAGTAAGATTCCAAAATATAGAGGAATTGCAGGAAGCTTAGATAAATCCGAAAGATTCATTAGCTCTTCCAAATCCCAATACTGCTTCAAGCTTTTTTCCGATGCGGAAATAGACAGATTATCCAGTCGATTTTGCCCATAAATTTCTAAAAACAGACGCCCGATATAGCTGCTGTCTTCTGTTGCGTAGCGCTCCAGTTGATAAAGATCGTATCCCAAAACTGCCAGAAGACCGTTCCCCATGGGAGAGACGGAAAGGAAGGGAACACCGTTCGAAAAAGCGCCTTCTCTGCCCCCTTTTAAGTAAACGGGGGAGCTCATCAGGATTTCTCCACTCTCTTCTCCACTCCGCTCTTCTTCCGTCTGCTCTTCCTCCTTCAGATTAATACTGCGATTTTGGAAATCCAAGTCCGAGGAAAGATAGGATGAGAAATCCTCGGACAATGTCTGTATGCCATTTTCCGACAAGGAAAATAAAAGCACTCCGCCATGCTCAACATAATGCTTTAATCCATCTCGTACTTGTTTTTCCAAAGTAAAGAGTTCGAAGTCCCGAATAATCAAAAGATCTAAGAGATATAAGTCACTTTCTTCTCCGGGAAAGTTTTCTTCCGTGAAGCTTAAGACTCTGGTCTTTAGCAAACCATCATTAATCTTGGCATTTTGTAAAAAACCGATATTTTCTCCCTTTTGCGATAAGACCCCAATCAATAGCTCAGCATCGGAGCCGGAAATATCCAGGCCAACGCGTCGATATGCGACCTGCTCTTTCTTTAAATTCTCTATGCTGAATAAAAGTTGGTTCACACCTGAAGGGAGCATAAAGTTCTTATCGATTTCCTTTGTACCGTTTCCTTCCACCACTAAAGGATAAGAATATTGAATAATATGTTTTCCGGACTCCGCAAGTATAATATTTAAGCTTCCGGAGAAGGTCTGCTCCTCCGTATTTTCCACACTAATCTGTAAAGGTAGATTTTTTCCCGATTTTGCAGTATTTTCCACTCCATAATTTAAACTTAAATTCAGGCTCTCACTATGGCCTTTAATTGAAAAGAGGCATAGAAATAAAAGAAAGAGCGTTAGCACGACATTCTTTTTTAATTTTCCTTTCTGCTTCTTTTCTCCGGACAACTTATTCTTTTCCTTCTTTTCCTTATTTTCCTTATTATCCTCCGTTTCCGCCTCCTTTTTTCCTTCAAAGGCTTTCTTTTCCTCCTCATATCTAAGAGGAAGCGTCACGATAAAGCGAGTACCGGAGAGATCCGACTTCGCTTCCACATAGCCATGATGCATTTCCGCAATATTTTTAACAATAGCCAGTCCGAGACCTGTTCCACCCGTGCTTAAGGAACGGGAGGACTCCACACGATAAAATTTATCAAAAAGTAAAGGAAGCTCCTTCTCAGGGATCATGTATCCAAAGTTTAACACAGTTACACGGACAAAATCTCTCTCTTTTCTAAGTCGAATCTTAATCATCTTACCCTCAGCCCCATACTTTATGGCATTACTGATTAAATTATCAAACAAGCGAAATAAGAGGTCTCCGTCTCCGTCAATATAAAGGGATTTCACATTTGAACTAAAGTCACAGGCCAAATTATTCTTTTCAAAGCTGGGGTAAGTTTCCTCCAAAAGCTGAGAAAGAAGCTGTACCAGGTCCAAGGTAATAAGCTTCATATTCATCTTTCCATAGGATAATTTGGTAAAGCCAAAAAGCTCTTCGATCAGCTTTTGTAAGCGAAGAGCTTTGTTGTAAACTATTTCCAGATAATGAAGTTTCATTTCCTCATTAACGGATTGATTATTTTTAATTAAATCAAGATAGCCCAAAATCGAGGTAAGAGGCGTTCGAAGATCATGAGCTATATTTGTAATCAGGTCCGTTTTAGACTGTTCATTGCTCTTTTCTATCTCAATATGGCGGGAAAGCTCCTCCTCCATCATACGAATGCTTTCTGCAATATGCGCAATCTCCCCCTCACCGGAAATAGAAATATCCGTGTTAAAATCACCTGCGGAAATCTGTTTTACCGCCTGTGCCAAGGTTTCTATGTCCCTTGCCGTTCTTCTTTGCAAAAACAAAAAGCAGAGAGTGAAAAGAACAATTCCCAAAAGTACAAAGAGCAGAATGCTGACCACTCCGGCAAAGGCGAAACTTTGTACCATGGGATGGTCATTCCCCATTTGATAAAGATAGCTCGTGTAGGAGCTGATGTTGAAAACCAGAAAACATTCCACTACACCCGCAAAAACTGCAGACATTCCCACATGAAGAAGAACCTGCATCATATATCCTCTACCGAAATGGTGAGGCGTTCTTTCCTGATTCACCTCAAACGCTCCTATTTCTCAATCTTATAGCCTACGCCCCAGACAGTGGTGATAATCTTGTCCTCTCTAAGATCTTCCTTCATCTTTCCGCGAAGTCTACGGATATGTACCATAACTGTATTGTTGGCCTCATATACCTTCTCATTCCAAACCTTTTCAAATATTTCATCGGTAGAGAAAACCTTTCCGGGATGGGAAGCCAAAAGGAATAAAATATCAAACTCAATCGGTGTTAATTTAATTTCTTCCTCATCAATAATTACCTTATGGTTATCCTTATTGATATGCATATTACGAATATTAATTTCGTTATTAATATAGTTTGTTCCTGCATTCGGATTGAGCTGGGTATAACGGCGAAGCTGAGATTTCACCCTCGCAGTAAGTTCCAAGGGATTGAAGGGTTTAGTAACATAATCATCCGCGCCGCCGGTAAGTCCGACAATCTTGTCCAGATCCTCCGACTTTGCAGAGAGCATGATTACAGGGATATTCGAGCTTTCTCGAATCTTTCTGCACATCTCCAGGCCACTCATACCGGGCATCATCACATCCAAAAGGACAAGATGAATCTCTTCCTCGGAAAGAATTTTTAAGCCCTCCTCCGCGTTATAAGCCTTATATACCTTATAGCCGTCGGAAACCAAATAAATCTCCACAAGCTCCGCAATTTCTTTTTCATCATCAACAACCAATATATTAATCTGTGGCATAAGAGTCCTCCTCGTCTGTCTTGTTTTCTATATATATTGCTTCAGTTTACCTAATTCCGGTCTAGTATGGCAAGCTTTTCCGCCTGAATTCACGAATTCTTCACTTTATAGCAAGTATAATTTCCAAGAATACGATAGGGAATTCCCTCTTCTTGCAGAGCACACAAGGCGTTTTTCATCCCGGAATCCGAAAGTCTTCCCAAAATATCAATGAAAAATCGGTAAGAAAATGCTCCGTCTCCCAAAGGCCTGCTCTGTATCATACTAAGAGATAAGTTGTTCCACATAAAGTTTTCAAGTACATGATAGAGACTTCCCACCTTATCCGGAATTTCCAAAATAATACTTACTTTATAAGCTTCTTTGGGGTAGATTTTCTCTTTTGTCAAAAGAAAAAATCGAGTGGTATTCGCTTCCGCGCTAAGTCCTTCCTCCAAAATCCTAAGACCGTAGTACTCTGCCGCCTCCTTACTGCAAAGCACCGCAGCTCCTTTTTCCTTCGTTTCCGAAACTCGCTTTGCCGCTATGGCGGTATTTAAGTCGGGAACCGTCTCCATCTTAGGATGATTTTGGAAAAAGTCTCTGCATTGAGAAAGTGCCTGCGGATGAGAATAGACCTTCAGAATATCCTCCCTGCAATGTCCCTCTGTTGTACAAAGGCAGTGAGAAACCGGATAGAATATTTCCTTAATCACGAAAATATCCTCATGAACTGCCAGAAGATCATAATTATCCTGTACCATGCCGTAGGTGGAATTATCTATGGGAAGAATACCGTAATCCGCTTTTCCCGATTGTAATTCTGCTATAACATCTTGAAAATGATCTACGGAAAGCATATTCTCTTCCGCAAAAAAAAGTCTTCCTGCTAAGTAGGAATAGGCTCCCTTTACCCCTTGAAAGGCCAGCCTTTTCCCTATAAGGGATAAATTCTCCTCTTCCCGGAAGAAAAAGTCCTCTTCTTTTTTTTGAGAAGAAAAATACTCCAGCTGTTTTCTTCTGGAAAGTGTCATCAGACCTCTGAAGATGGCCTGTGCAGGAGCTTTCAGTTCCGGGTCCGTAAGCATCTCCGCTACAGAGTCCAGTTTTTCCGCCTCTCTTTTTCCGTCAAAGATGGCTTTCCCAGTTTTTAGCTTATCTTTTGCCACCTCTTCGGAAAGTGCCATTCTTTTTTGAAAAAGTTGCAGCAAATCGCGGTCTATTTTATCCAGTTCATCACGAATCTCATTCAGTCCCACATTCATTCTCCTGCCTTTATTCCAGAATTCCCTTTTCCGCCTTTTCTTTTCGCTCTATTTCTTTCAAATCCCGAATCATGGAAAGAACACTATCTTCCGTATATTTTCCGATATGCTTCCTATCCTCTTCAGAAAGCGCCGAAAGAAGAATCGGCTCCCCAAAACGCACATAAACTTTTGTGCTTTTAATAAACGGAAATTGTTCTTCAAAAATCTTTCTGGTATTGATCATGGCTACCGGAATGATTTTACAGCCGGTTTTCTCGGCAAGCTTAAAAGAACCTTCCTTAAAGGGAAGCAGTTCTTCTTCACTTTTCCCCTTGGCCCTGGTTCCTTCCGGATAAATCCAAAAAGAAATACCTCGTTTAATTTCCTGAATTGCTTCGATAATCACCTTTAAATTCTGCTTCAGATTATCCCTATCCAGAAAAAGGCAGTGAAGCTCTTCCATCCAAAGTTTAAGTGTAGGAATCTTTGCCAAATTATCCTTAGAAATAAAACCGGTTACATTTTCCATAAGGCTGTACGCTACCACAATATCAAAATCAGAGCGATGGTTTCCCACAAAAAGAACAGCCTCATCCTTCGGAATGTTTTCGAGACCCTCAGCATGTACATCGACCTTGCAGATTCTTAATATGGCCTTCAGTTTCCCCTTCACAATGGAAAGGCACTCCAGATCTCTTTCCCTTGTCCTCTCCTTTTTTCGGATAAAAAGTAAACGAAGACTTCCCAGTCCTAAAAATCCAAACAGTAAAAATGCCACACGAATAAGTGCTATCATGATTTCCTCCTATAAAACATCGGAAAAGTGAGGGCGAAGCTTTCTGAAAAAGCGTAGTCCCACGAGTAAAAGAAAGAGTGTGACAAGCCAAAAATAAAGAGTCAATCCCGGTCTTTCAAAGAAGAAATTTCCTGTAATCATGGAGTCCCTGTAGCCTGCCACAATATAATAAAAGGGATTGATTTTAAAGAAAATCTTTAGCCAGGGCGCCTTATTGGTAAACAGGAGCTCATCGTACATAATCGGCACCATCCAGATGCCAAATTGCAGAACAATTGCCACAATCTGCTGCATATCCTTGAAAAACACGGAGATAGCGGAGGTAAAATAACTGAGTCCCAAGCCAAACATCGCGGCCGCAAAAGAATAATAAAAAACTTGCAGCCAGCTAAGTCGCGGCATTTTCCCGCTAAATAGGTAAAACAAAAACATAACGAGAAGGAAGAAACCGTGCACCAGAGTACAGCTTAAAAGCTTAATCACGGGTAAAAGCTCTATCGGAAAAACCACCTTTTTTACCAGATAATGATACTCCTGCAAGATTCCCGTGTTCATATTCATGACTTCGGAAAAGAAAAACCAAGGAACAATACCCGGAATCAGCCAAAGGGTATAGCTCACATTCGGTACCGGCGGACTGGATTTAAAGCCGTAGGGCCCGAAGATAAACGCATAAATCGCAATGGTTACGAGAGGCTGAATCAACATCCACACCACGCCAAAGTATGAGCCCACAAAGCGCTTTTTGAAATCGGCTTTTGCCAGGTCTAAAATCATCTTTCGCTTTAGTTTTATTTCTTTTAAAAGACTAATCAAAGCTTATCCTTTCTATTTCGGGCGAATCAAAAAGCTCTCCGCATTACTGCTCTCTGTTTTATCCTATTTTTTGCTATTCTATTGCCTTTTTTTATCAAAATACTGGGGATTTAAGGTAATAGCATTTCGAAATGCACGAGGCAATATCGAATAATTCTTTCCTGCCTTATATCCGAGAAAACGCGCTCCCGTTCTCATGAATAGAGGAAAAAGGAGGAAGGCCTTTCCCTCGAAAAGAAGCGTTCTCGCATTTTGTTTAAACATCTTCATGCCCTCCTTTTCGGGAGGAACCAGAGAGAAGATTTCCGGAAAATCCCTGTGAGAAACCCCGAGGTCAAAATTTCTTCTAAACTGCTGCCAGGCCGTAAAACGATGTGCATGGTAAACTCTCGCCTGAGGATTGTAGGCCACCTTATAACCTGCCTTCTCTGCCCTTGCGGCAAAAATCATATCCTCATTAAAGATGGTCGGGGACAAAAAGCCCTTCAGTTCCTGAAAAACTTGTCTTTTATACATACAGCAGACATTGGACGCAAAGAAGCACTTAATACCGAGTCTTTCTACATCCTCTAGCCCCTTTATCTGAGGCTCTTCTCCGTAATTAAAGCTTCGGGAAAGCCGTTCATCAAAGGAACTGTCTTTTGTACAAAGTTGCCGGGCATACACCTCTGCAATCTTCTTATCCCATGAAAAGGCGGATAAGAGCTCTTTTGTAAGATTTCGATCTGCCGGCACAGCATCATCCGTCATCGATAGAAAATATTCCACAGAAGAAAAGGAAGCCGCAAGGTTCCTTGCATAAGCATGGTCAAAGTCTTCTCTTTTTATATGATGAAGCTCTATCTTAAGCTTTCTTCCCTCTAGGAGCTCCTTAGGAAAATACTGCTCTTCCGTATTCACAATAATAATCTTGTTTGGAGGATACTCTTGCTCTTCCAAGGCCGAAAGCAGGGCGCGGAACTTATCTCCCGGCTTATAGGTCGGAATCAGGACATCAAAAGAGGGGTGGATTTTCTCCTTATCCGAAAAATCCCCCTCTTCCTTTACTTTCTGATTCCTTGTTTTTTCTTCTATACGAACAGATTCTTCCTGACTGTTCTGCAAAAAATCATTTGTCATCCGTCTATTTATTATTC
>CAUTEL010000045.1:0-9169 GCA_963537185.1 uncultured Oribacterium sp.
ATTAAGTAGTTTATTCTTTTCTTATCCAGGAATCTTGTATAGCAAAAATCCTCTCGGCATAAGCCGAGAGGATTTTCCTCTAGAAAGAAAGACTTCTCTCCTACCTTTTTCTTATTAATAGCTTTTTATCGTTTCCAAAAAAAGAGTTCTGAACTCTGCAATGTCCATTTCCATAGCAAGTTCGACATTCGCCCCTTCAATTTGAGCGTCTTTCGGCATGGAGTGCGCAATGTCCAGCTCCGGGGTGCGTACCATAAAGTCTCTCCAATCACAAACCGTCATACCTCTTGTCAGCTTTCCTTCCGTCTCCACATCCATCTTTACACGAACGGACTTTCTGATTATTTCAGGTCGAATCGCCCAAGCCACGGTGCAGGCGTCGCAAAGCTGTGTTGCGCCGGACTTACTTGCAAATTCTAAAAGTTCCGCACAAAAGTCTCCTACTTTAGTATTCCACTTTCTAAAAATTGCGGCTTCCTCCTCGCCCATCGCATTCTGTCTGGTCGTATTCAGT
Organism: uncultured Oribacterium sp.; assembly: GCA_963537185.1. GTDB lineage: Bacteria > Bacillota > Clostridia > Lachnospirales > Lachnospiraceae > Oribacterium. The sequence goes on from CAUTEL010000045.1 coordinate 515, forward strand.
CCCAGCATCTTAATGGGAATGCCGGAATCCAGAACTATTTTAGCCGCTTCCGGATCAACATAGATATTAAATTCCGCAGTTGCGGTAACATTTCCGGAAAATGCGGAACCTCCCATAATCAAAAGCTCAGGGATATTCTTCGCTATCTCTGGCTTTCTCTGTAGCGCTGTTGCAATATTTGTCAGCGGCCCCAAAGCGATTAAGGATACATCCGTCTTTTCAGAATAGAGCTCCATCAAATAATCGACGGCGTCTTTTTCCTCTAGCTTTTTTTCTAAAGAAGGAAGCACGATATTTCCTAAACCGCTTTGACCGTGGACTGCCGGGGCACGAACAATTTCCCCCTTTAAGGGCATATCACAGCCTGCATAGACCGGAATTCGGGAAAATCCCGTAAGCTCCAAGATATAGCAGGCATTCTTTTTTGTAAATTCAATTCCCGTGTTTCCCCCAACAGCTGTTATGGCAAGAACTTCCATATGCTTTAAGCAAAGAAGAAGTGCAAATGCATCATCCACTCCGGGATCACAGTCTATTACCACTTTTTTTCTTATTTCCAAAGTCCGCTCCTTTTCTTCCATTTTTACTTCCCAAGCAAAGCTCTTCTGTTTCTCAATATGGAAATCAGTACCAAGGCAAATATGGTAGCCAGATACGGAATCATTTCCAAGAATTCCGTAACAAAGTTTCCACTGCTCTTCAAGGTTGTTGCAAGCGCGTCACAAAAGCCGAAGAATAATGCCGCAAATGCAGATCCCACCGGAAGACCGCTGGAGATATTTGAAGCGGAAAGACCGATATAGCCTCTTCCATTAATCATATTTTTCATAAAGAAACTAACCCAGCCCATGGACATAAATGCGCCGCCCAGTCCACATAAAATTCCGGAAATAAGGAAGGAGATATAGCCAATCTTCTGCACGTTGATCCCCAGAGTTGCCGCCGCCTTAGGATTCTCCCCTACCGCACGAAGACGGAGTCCCAAGCGTGTCTTATTCAGGAAGAAATACACACCGTAAACACTAACAAATGCAAGGTAAGTCAACACATTGTGTCCCGAAAGCGCTCTGCCGAAAAACGGAATGGCAGAAAGGCCGGGGATAGTCAATGAAGGTAGCGTGTATGCCTTTATCGCCGCAGAGGTGGTCGCCTTCTCCCCTGTAAGCAGGTACATCACAAATACGGTACCTCCCGAAACTGCGAGGTTAATAGCAATACAGGTTAAATATAGATCCGTCTTTCCTGTCAAATTGAAAAAGGCAATGACCAAACTGGTAAGTACACTGAAAAGTACCGCCATAAACAGTCCTACAAAAACATTTCCGCTCAGTCCCGCAAAAACTACTCCGGTTAAAGCGGCAACCAGCATCATTCCTTCCAAGGCCATGTTCAGCATCCCGGCCCTCTTACTGATTACCGCAGCAAGCCCTGCATAAATAAGCGGTGTGGAAAGTCGAAGTGTGGAAAATACAAATGCAGCAAACCATTCCAGTCTCATTTTATTTTCCCCCCTTCTCTATTGAAAGCAACTCCGCCACTTCCTTCTTTTTATCCTCTTCCAGCTCTTTTTCCGCTGCTTTATAAATCATTTTCTTCTTTATACCGCCCATAAATTCTTCAGCCGCAACAAGCAGGATGACAATGCCCTGAATAACGGTAATAAATTCAACCGGAATATCCCCTTTAGAATTCACCACATCGGCACCGATTCGGATATAGGCAAGTAAAATAGCCGCAATCGGGACAAGCAAAGGATTTTTTCTGGCTAATACAGCTACCATTAAGCCGTCAAAACCATGCTGTGTACTCGTTACCCATTTAAAGCGGTCATAGTTTCCAAGAATTTCACAAGTGCCGCCCAGCCCCGCAATAGCTCCGCCTATTAGCTGCGCCATAATGATTGTCCTACTCATATTCATGCCGGAAGCCTTCGCGAAATTAGGATTGCTTCCCACTACGCGGATTTTGTAGCCAAAAACGGTTTTATAAAAAAGAACCGCCACAAAGATAACCGCCAATACCGCAAGCGGAAATCCTCCCTGAATCTTCAGTTTCCCCCCTAAATTGGGAAGCAGAGCGTTTTCCGGTAAAAGCAGGGAGCCTAAATAACCTATAGAGTTATCTTTAATCTGATACTTTAAAACCCATATCGTGAAGAACACCAAAACACTGTTCAGCATCAAAGAAACCACGACAATATTCGCATTGAATTTTAAATCCAAGATGGCAGGGATTCCGTTAATCAGAATTCCCACCGCTGCACCGATAATCAAAATAATCGCAATCGTGGCAAAAGGGCTTAATGTATTTCCCAGTGTCAAAGCCACCCAGGTCGCAATACAACCGGACAGCATAAAGATACCTTCTCCTGCAAGATTGAATTTATTTACCGCATACATAAAGCAAAAGCATAGTCCGGTAAAGGTAAAAGGAACCGCCAAGCTGATGATGCTTCCGATTCTTCGGAGAGAGGTGAGCGGCCCCAATACGAACTGTCTTACAATAAACAAAGGGTCACTGCTGATAACAATTAGCGTCAGCAATGCAATTCCGTATGAAATGGCAATCGCCGAAAGAATTCTTATTATTTCAACAGAAATTTCGATTTTTCTAGTCTTATTCACAGAACCCCCTCCATTTCTTTCATAGACATTTCCTTTAAGCCCAACATATATTCTCCAAGCTCCTCTTCCGTCACCTTGCTTGTCTCCGGAAAAGCCGCCACAATCTTTCCCTTTCTCATAACCAACAAGCGATCCGTACATTCCAAAATTTCATTTAAGTCTGCAGAGATTAACAGGGTCGCAACCCCCTCCGTCCTGGATTTTTGCACGATTGCTTTTCTAATCATCTGTGCCGCACCTACATCAATTCCTCTTGTAGGCTGGTTCGCCAAGATAAAATTTGCCCCCGAGGTAAATTCTCTGGCAACTACCACCTTCTGAATATTTCCTCCGGAAAGCATTCTGACCGGCTGATCCCGATTATCGCATGCAATCTCAAAATCCTTAATACACTGATCTGCCAATTGATTTACTTTTTTTCTGTTCAAAAAAATACCGTTTCGAAACTCTTTCTTATAAAATCTGTCCGATATGATATTGTCCTTTATCGACATATCCGGTGCACATCCAAAGTCCATTCGGTCCTCGGGAATGTATGCCAAGCCCATCAGACGAATCTCATGAGTCGTCTTTTTATGAATATCTTTTTGGTTTAATTCCACTTTACCATCGCTATAACTCTTCATCCCTACCAAAACATCGGATAAAGTATTTTGCCCATTCCCCTCTATTCCGGCAATTCCCACAACCTCTCCCTTTTTAACTTGCAGTTTGGGAATATCCAGCTCTGTCTGTCCTGCGTGATCATGTATCAGCAGGTTTTCTATATTTAAAATGCTGTCTCCAAGCTTAGGAGCCTCTTTTTCTATCTTCAAAACGACATCACGGCCAACCATCAACCTGGAAATGTCGGATTCCTTCAGATTCTCAAGATCATGGCTCCCTAAGCAATAGCCATGTCTTAGTATTACTACTCTGGAACAGATATGCTTTACCTCTTCCAATTTATGAGAAATAAAGATAATGGAATGTCCCGTTTTTTTCAGAACCAAAAGCTGTTCGAATAACTCCTCAGTTTCCTGAGGAGTTAAAACAGCCGTAGGTTCATCCATGATAATGATTTTTGCGCCGCGGATGAGCACCTTCATAATCTCTATTTTTTGCATCTGTCCGACGCTTAAGTCTTCCACCTTTTTTAACGGATCAATGTTGAAGTTGTACTTTTCAGCCACTTCCCTTGTCTGCTCTACCGCCTTTTGGAAATCAAATAAACCGTTCGTCATAGGTTCAATTCCCAAAACAACATTTTCCGCAACAGTCAGGGAGGGGAATAGCATAAAGTGCTGATGAACCATCCCAATACCCTTGGAAATAGCATCTAAAGTATTCTGTATTTTCACCAATTTTCCGTTTAAAAACACCTCTCCTGTCTGGGGCTCTTCAATCCCGAAAAGGATTTTCATCAGTGTTGTTTTTCCGGCGCCGTTTTCCCCGCAAAGGGCCAAGATTTCTCCCTCATTAATCCAAAAGGTAATGTTTTTATTCGCAACAAATCCGTTATCATAAATCTTTGTGATATTTTCCATTCTCAAAACTTCTGTTGCCATTTTTACCTCCTGAATTCAAAAATCAATTTTACTGCATTTTACGGTGCTACAGATTCCAATAACTTCTGGTACTCAGATTCCTCTTTAAAATCATAGTAAGACTTCGGCTTAATTTCTCCGGAGATGATCTTATCCTTGGTTTCTTTCATCACTTTTCTGATTTCTTCCGGCACATTTTCCTGGAAGAATTCATTGTCTACATAGCCTACTGCATTGTCCTTAAGGCCCAGGTTGTTCTGCTTACCCCACTCTGCTGTTCCGTCTTCGACATGCTCAAAGAAAGAAACAACTGAATCACCGACATTCTTCAGCATGGAAGTTAAAATCACATCCGCAAGTTCTTTATTCTCGGAATCCTTATAGTACTGGTACTGATCGGAGTCTACACCGATAGCCCAAGTGTTTAAGCTCTGGCAAGCCTCAAAAAGTCCTGTTCCGGAAGCACCGGCAACCTGATAGAATACATCCGCGTTCTTATCTCTTGCTTCTGTTAAGCAAAGCTCCTTCATCTTAGCCGGTTCAGTCCATGAACCTACAGACGCTTTAACAATCTTTACATCCGGATTATAGCTTGTTGCACCGTCAATAAATCCCGTTACAAAATCTGCAATAACCGGTATATCCATACCTACATTGACAGCAACCACACCGGACTTGGTCATCCCTGCTGCAAGCTGTCCGACGATATAGGAGCCCTCGTTCTGTGCATAGAAAATCAATGCCACATTGTCCGGAATATCCTTCTCATCCATGGATTCGTCCACAATAACGAACTGGTTCTCCGGATTCTCCTTTGCAATCTTTAAGATCTGATCTCTGAAGGTGGAAGATGCCACGATGTAATGATAGCCTTCATCGATTGCATCTAAAATGATGTCCTCGTACTTATCATTCTTTGTCTCATCACCCGCTTCAATGGTTTTGCAATCCCAGCCCTTCTCTCTCATCGTTTTCATACCGCTCTCCAAAGAGTCCGAGAAAGACTTATCCCCAAGCGCCTGACAAATGTGTGCAATTTTCTTCTCTGCGTTTCCGCTTCCTTCAGCAGCCTGGGTCGCATTAGCTTCCTTTTTCTGTTCGCCGCCCTGTTTAGCACAGGCGGCAAAGCTAAGAGCCAGCAGTCCTAAAATCATACACAGCAACAATGTTCTTTTTTTCATAAATACCTCCTTCATGGTTATATGATTTTTTTTATCCATTTCATGGATAGAACACGAATGAAACCTACCGTAGCTTCCAATACGATATTCAGCTTTACGATAAAAACAACGACAAACGGAGATAGATGGAGCCAAAATGCGGCTATAGAAGCTAAGGGTATCGTAATCAGCCACATGGTGAAAATATCGGAAATAAATCCTGTTTTTCCATCTCCGCCGGCTCTTAGTATAGCAATCATTCCCGTCATTTCCACTCCGGAAAATGGCCAAATCAGAGCTAAAATCAGGATAAAACCCTTGGCATAATTTTCGGTCTGATCTGACAGCGGAAAAAGCGCCAAAAATCTATCCTGTAATAAATAAGTCAAGGTACCGAGGAAAAGTCCTCCTAAAAGTCCAATCAAGAGAATACTGTAGGCCTCTTTTTTAATTCTTTCTCTATTCGCTCCGGAACCTATCGTTTTTCCGATTGTCACAGAGCATGCATGTAGTATTCCGTTCATAAAACATCCCATGCATTGGTAGAAAATGTTGGCAACATTATAGCCCGCAACGACAAGTACATCTAAGCGTCCCGTAATACTGCTTCCTGCCGTAGTTCCTACAGACCAAATGATTTCGTGTGCAACGATTGGAATGGCAATTTTCCGAAAATCCCCGGAAAGCTTCTTATTTCTTCTAAGAAAGTCCTTAAATCGAAAAGAAATTTTCTTATCCAGAAGAAAAAGGAAAGTAAGTAAGACCAAAAGCTCTATCAACCTCGCAGACAAGGTTCCGACTGCACTCCCGTATATTCCGAGCTTGGGAAATATCCCTTTTCCAAAAATAAGCATATAATTCAGAAGAATATTCACGGGATAGCTAATCAAATTCACAAAGAAGGAAACTGAAGTCTCTTCCACTCCCCGGAAGCAAGCAAAAATCATAACACTCATCGCACATAAGGGATAGGACAGAGAGGAGAGCCTCAGGAACGAAGAAGAAAGCTCTAAAACCTCTCCCTTTGTGGAGTAAAAGCTCATAATCCCTTGCGAAAAAAATCCGAACAGAACAAGGATAAAAAATGCAAAGCAAAGGTTTGCCCTCATTCCGATTGCATACAAATCTTTAATACTATCCAAGTCCCTCTTTCCCCAATACTGGGAAATCAGCACGCAGGCAGATACCGACATTCCTCCGGCAATGGTATAAAAGATAAAAAACAATTGCTGCGCCTGCGTTACCGCAGCCATTTCTATTTCCCCCACCCTGGAAAGCATCATGCTGTCACAGAGATCCACCATTACCCTCAGTATCTGTTGAAGAACAATCGGGGCGGAGAGAAAAAGAATCTTCTTATAAAACCCCCACTCCTTTATAAAAGCATCCATCTCGTGATCCTTACTTGCCGCAATGGGCTATACTCTCCTTCAGCCATTTCTTAAACAGATCAAGCTTTAAATCCGTAGCTACCCGCACCGTTCTGTCTTTCTCTTCATCCGTAAAAGAATAGATTGTTTTTCCGGACTTGGATGACTTACTTACATCTATTGCTATAGAAGCGCTCTTAAACTCCAGACATTCCGGACAAAAAATAGCAGCGGACGCCAAGGCATCATGCATCATGGCATCTTCTCCTCCATCAGAATGACGCTTAAACATTTTCTCTAAAATATCTGCCGTAAGTAAAGAAGCAGGGTTGCCGTTCGTTTTAATGTCCTCACAGTCTTCTCTGGTTAAAATTGCTCTTTCCGTCACATCGAGTCCAATGAAGCTGAGGGGAATTCCTGAATGAACCACCTTGTCTGCAGCATAAGGATCCACCCAAATATTAAATTCCGCATCATCCGAAACATTTCCTCCGTTTATGGCACCGCCCATAATCCAGATATGCTTGATTCTTTGTTTAATAGAGGGATAGAGGCAAAGTGCAATCGCCAGATTAGTTAAAGGACCTATTGCCAATATTTCCAGTTCATCATATTTTTCGGATAAATGTAAAATGAACTCAGGTGCATTCTTATCTGAAAATTGATTATTTTTACAAGCAGGTAGTTCAATTCCAAATAAACCTTTCTGCCCATGTGTATCATTATAGTAATTTCCTCTCGGAAAAAGCGGCTCGGAGGCACCCCTGGATACAGGATGTGAATAACCCAAATACTCACTAAGCCGTAAGTTATTTTCCGAGGTGTAATGCTCCTGCACATTTCCGTTAACTGAGCTGATTCCTACGACCTCCACTGTGTCGCTTTGATTCCCGAGCGTTGCAAAAATAGCAATGGCATCATCCGTTCCCGTATCACAATCAATCAAAAAATGTCTCTTCTTCATCTCGCCCACCTTTTCTCTACACATTCTTTTTCAAGAATTCTTCCACTTCTTCTCTCCTCGGAATACTGCAGGCAGCGCCTTCCCTCTGAACCGCAAGAGCGGATGCCGCTGCAGCCTCTCGTAAAATCCTTTCCGGCTCATATCCTCTTAAAACCCCGGCGAGAAAATAACCGCAAAAGGTATCCCCTGCTCCCGTGGTATCCACCGCCTTTACGGAGAAAGCCTCTTGAAAATATCTTTTCTCTCCATCCATAAAGTATGCGCCCTTACTGCCGAGTGTTAGAAGCACTTTTAACTGCGGATATTTTTTATGAACCGTCTTTAAAATCTCTTCTGCCAAAGGAGCGCTATGAGCTGCAATTTCCATACCCTCCACTTCATTTACAATAAGATAATCCACATTCCGGAGGTCAACCTCTGCTATTTTTTCATTAAACGGGGAGGGGTTAAAAGCAACTCTTGCACCTGTTTCCTTCGCTTTTGCTATACCGAAGGCCACATTGGAAATTTCATTTTGGAAAAGTGCAATATCACCTTGTTCTAAAGTCTGACAAGCCTCTTCCATCTGCTCTTTCCCCACCTCTTTGTTTGCTCCAGAAACAATGATAATACAATTTTGCCCGGAACGGTCCACCTGTATTACAGCATGCCCCGAGGCAGTATCCTTCTCCTCTATATACTTTGTTTCCACTCCCTCTTCTTTTAAGCAAAGAAGAAGCTCCGATCCATCCTTCCCAACCGCACCGACATGCCATACGCAGGCTCCTGCTCTTGCACAGGCAATTGACTGATTCAGCCCCTTCCCTCCCGAATTCTCAAGATACGAATCCGCACTCTTCGTTTCTCCCGGGGCAACAAATTTTTCCACTCCATACTTACGATCCAGATTCAAGGATCCGAAATTCATTACTTTCATGAAATACTCCACTTAAAGATATGCCATAGCATATCCGTACAAAAACAGCCGATTGAGAATTTATTTCCGAAATTATTTCCTTCATTGCATAATAT
>CAUTEL010000046.1:0-9164 GCA_963537185.1 uncultured Oribacterium sp.
GTATAAAGCTTCTCCCCTTAGGCGGAAGCTGTGCAATGCTTGGAGAGGATGCAGCCGGTAGTGGAGATTTCCTAACTGCAAAGGGAGAAGAAGAGGAAGATATCCTGGACTTTGACGGTGTGGTTTTTGCAAAAGAAGATATAGACAAATACAGCTTTGAGAAAAAACCTGCCTGGCAGAGATTTATTATCTGCTTTGGCGGTGTTTTTCATAACTTCCTCTTGGCCTTTGTCCTGGCTATTATCCTGACTCTAAATGTCGGTACGGAATTTCCGATAATTGGAGCCGCTACTGTACAAACTCCCGCTATGGAAAGCGGTTTAGAAGAAAATGACAGAATTGTAGCAATAGAATTGGCTAACGGAAGCAGACGCTCTATAGCAAGCTTACAGGAACTCTCTATCTTTTTGGAACTTCATCAGGAGGACTTTCAAAAGGGAGATATAAAAGTCACGGTTCTTCGAGAGGGAAAGAAAGAGAGCTTTAGCTTTAGTCCCTACCGGGATCCGGAAACGGGAAGATATCGCCTTGGGGTGCAATTAAAAAATGGAAGAGTCAAGGCGAAGAATTTATTGCAAGTTTTAGAGTACAGCTACTATGAATTCCGCTTTAATGCGCGAATTGTCTTTGACAGCCTCGCGATGATTATAAAAGGAAGGGTTTCCAGACAGGATGTGATGGGGCCGGTAGGAACCGTAGCCGTGATTGGCGGTGCAGTACAGCAGTCCAGCTCCGGCGGACTGCGCTTAACTATTTTGGTTTTAATGAACCTTTCCCTTATGCTTAGCGTAAACCTTGGCATTATGAACTTACTTCCTATACCTGCACTCGATGGCGGAAGATTATTATTTATTCTTCTCGAAATGCTTCTTCATAAGCGCTTAAATCCGAAGTGGGAAGAAAGAATCAACACCGTAGGAATGGCTATTTTACTGCTTCTTATGGTAGCAATCGTCTTTAACGATGTATTCAACTTGTTTACGGGAGTGTATTCCAAGTTGTTAAACTAATCCGCATTAAGTATTAAACTGATCTGTATTACAGCTGTTATAAAAAAGATGCAGGAAGAAATCTGTAAAGAAATATGTAAACTATTTTTCGGATTCTTGCATAATCCGGCAAAAAGGAAAAGACCATGATAAAAAGAACAGAAACAAGAGTTATGGAACTCGGTTACAAAGGAGCTGGACTTTATCCCTCCCTTCCTTTAAAAATAGGAGGCGGAAATCCTGTTGTTTTGCAATCGATGTGCAATACTAAAACAGAGGACATAGAGGGGAGTCTTTCTCAGATTCGGGCTTTGAAAATTGCAGGTGCGGATTTAGTGCGTTTAACGGTTCCCACAAAGGAAGCAGCACTGGCTTTCGGGAAGATTCGAGAAGAATCCCCCCTTCCTATGGTTGCCGATATTCACTTTGATTATCGCTTAGCCATACTTGCTATGGAAAATGGTGCCGATAAAATCCGCATCAATCCCGGGAACATCGGTTCCTCCGATAAGGTAAAGGCGGTTGTAGATTGCGCAAAGGAAAAAAATATTCCCATTCGCATCGGGGTGAATTCCGGTTCTTTGGAAAAGGATATCTTAGAGAAGTACAATGGAAGAGTCACAGCGGAAGGACTTGCTGAGTCCGCTCTTAAAAATGTCGAACTTGTGGAAAACATGGGCTATCATAATCTTGTCCTTTCCATTAAGTCCTCCGATGTTTTAATGGCTTATCATGCCCATAAGATTGTAGCGGAGAAATGTGCGCTTCCCTTGCATATCGGGATTACCGAGGCGGGCACCGTCTGGTCCGGTAATATCAAGTCCGCCATGGGGCTGGCTCTTATCTTAAATGAGGGAATCGGAGATACCGTTCGGGTCAGTCTTTCCGCGGATCCCGTAGAAGAAATTCGAAGCGGACAGCTGATTTTGGAGACGCTCGGACTGCGTAAAAAAGCTGTTTCCGTGGTATCCTGTCCCACCTGCGGAAGAACGGATATTGACCTTATATCTCTAGCCAAAGAGGTGGAGAAAATTGCCTTTTCCTATCCCGATAAGTCTTTAAAGATTGCCGTTATGGGCTGCGTGGTAAACGGCCCCGGAGAGGCGAGAGAAGCGGATTTCGGTATTGCCGGAGGAAAGGGTGTCGGTCTGCTCTTTAAAAAGGGAGAAATCATCCGAAAGGTTAAGGAAGAAGACTTACTTAGCGCACTACGAGAGGAAATTGAAAAGTATTCATGAAAAACTTTTTTCAAGTATTTCAAGAGCTGAAGGGGAATCAAGATTTAGAAGCACTCTTCATTACAACGGAAATCAGTCGCATTACCTTAAGCCGGGATCGCACGAAGATGAAAATCTACCTGCATAGCGATCATTTACTTAAAAAAAATGAACTCCATGCCATGGAAGAGCTCATTCAGAAGCAGGTATTTTCGGGAAAGAAAATTCAGATAGAAATTCACGAGAGTTTTCATCTTTCTTCCCAATATAATGCAAGGATTCTTTTTGAACACTATGAAGATTCTCTTCGCGAAGAGTTAAAAGAAAAAAACATTGTGCTGCATCAGATGTTTTCAAGAGCTAGGCTAGAGTGGAAAGATGATTCCACCCTAGCTCTTTTGCTACCGGAAATTTCCCTTTTTCAAAAAGAAGAGGAAGAATGTATCCGGGTTGTTGAGAAAATAGTCCATGAGCGTTGTGGGATTATCCTGCATTTCTCCATTGGCTATAGCCCCGAGCTGAATAAAGCGGAAGAAAAAGATTTTGATACATACGAGAGAAGCGAATATAGGGAAGAAAAGGAAAAGTTCGAGTCAATCGGGGGAGAAAAGCAAGCGGAAAACGCCAACCGGCATAGCAATGATAAGAGTGAAGCCGGCGGCAAGACAGCGGTAAACAAGGAAAGACCGGAAAAAAGCCTTGGAAAGACTAAAGAGGAAGGAAAAGAAGAGAGTAAGGGAGAGAGTAAGGGAGAAAGTAAAGAAGAAAGTAAAGAAGAAGGTAAAGCGAAAGAAGGAAAGCAAGAGATAAAAGATCAAAAAGAATATAAAGAAAAAAAGGATTTCAAAGGGAAAAATAATGATTCTTCCCTTAAGAGAAGCTTCGGAAGTAGAGGTCCTTTTAAGAGAAGTGATAAGGAGGATGTTTATTACGGTAGAGATTTTCAGGACGAAATTGTACCGATTTCTTCCGTTGGAGAATTCTCCGGAACCGTGGCGTTGCAGGGAATTATTCTTCATGTGGATGAACGGCCTACCAGAAAATCCGGTATGGTCATCTTTACCTTTTCCTTTACTGACGATACCGATTCCATCGCCTCGAAAATCTTTGTGGAAGAAGAAAATCTGGATGATACCAGAGCCTTTTTGCAGGTCGGAAAGACTATAGCCGTAAAAGGGAATATCGAATACGACCAGTACGACAAGGAACTGGAGCTTTCCCGTGTATTCGGCATTAAAAAGTCTGATTTTGTTCGGGCGAAGCGTGTAGACAATGCGAAAGAAAAGCGCGTGGAGCTGCATCTGCATACCAAGATGTCCGATATGGACGGGGTTTCCGATATAGAAGAGTATATTAACAGAGCTTTAGAATTCGGTATGCCGGCCATCGCTATTACCGACCACGGCGTGGCGCAGTCTTTCCCGGATGCCATGGCACACTTAAAAAAGCTCGGTAAGGAAGACGAGCTGCAGATCATCTACGGCATGGAGGGATATCTCGTAAATGACCTCGATACCGTGGTGAAAAATCTTTCCGAGGACTTCCCATTATCCTGTAGTACCGTGGTCTTCGACCTGGAGACTACCGGCTTTGATCCGAAGAAAAATCATATCATTGAAATCGGTGCAGTGAAGCTGGAAGACGGAAAAATCGTGGATCGCATGGATCTTTTTGTGAACCCTCGAGTTCCCATTCCGTATCGCATAACCCAGCTTACCTCGATTGACGACTCCATGGTTATGGATGCGGACGGCATTGAAGTGGTACTTCCGAAGTTTTTAGAATTTGTCGGAGACAGTATTCTGGTCGCGCATAATGCGGAGTTTGACTATAACTTTGTGGAAAATAAGGCGAAGGCCCTCGGTATCGATTTTAAACGACCGGTACTCGATACGGTTAGTTTGTCAAGACTTCTTCTTCCGAAGCTCCATCGTTTTAAATTGGACACCGTTGCGAAGGAATTAAAGATTGAACTCTTACATCACCACAGGGCGGTAGACGATGCGGAGGCAACCGCCCGCATTTACATAAAAGAACTAGAAATGCTTGAAAAAAGAGGAGTGCAGTCCTTAGGCCAAATAGACAGTCTCGATATGGATACCGTGGGAAAGGTCAGAAAGCTCCCTGCGCATCATATTATTTTGCTTGCCAAAAATGATCTTGGGCGCATCAATCTCTATCGTTTGATTTCCGAGTCGCATTTAAAATACTTTGCAAAACACCCCCGTATTCCGAAATCTCTTCTGAAAAAATATAGAGAGGGATTAATCATCGGATCCGCCTGCTCAAGCGGAGAGCTCTTCCAGGCTTTAATCCGCGGTATGGACGATCAGCAGCTTCTGGAGATTGCGTCCTTCTATGACTATCTGGAGGTACAACCGCTGGGAAATAACCGCTATATGCTTTCCTCCGATAGGTTCAGTGCGGAGACGGAAGAAGATTTAATACAGTACAATAAGAAGATTATTTCTCTTGGAGAGCAGCTCGGAAAGCCGGTTTGCGCAACTTCCGATGCCCATTATACGGATAAGGAGGAAGACATTTTCCGTAAAATCATTCTAGCCACAAAGGGAATGACGGAAGAAGAGGGAGATAGCTTCCTTTATTTCAGAAGTACGGAGGAGATGCTCTCGGAGTTTTCTTATCTCGATGAAAATACCAAGAAAAAAGTCGTGATTGATAATCCCCTAAGAATTTTAAAACAATGTGAAAGGATTAAGCCGGTGCGTCCGGACAAGTGCCCGCCCGTGATCCCGAACTCCGATGAAACATTGCGGGAAATCTGTTATGAAACGGCGCATAAGATCTACGGTCCGAAGCTTCCGGAAATCGTGGCAAATCGCTTGGAGAAAGAACTGAACTCCATTATTTCCAACGGGTACTCCGTAATGTATATCATCGCACAGAAGCTCGTGGATCAGTCCAATGCGGACGGCTATCTGGTAGGATCCCGTGGTTCGGTAGGATCTTCCTTTGCGGCGACCATGTCCCGCATTACCGAGGTAAATCCGCTTCCCCCACACTATGTCTGCCCTAACTGCTATTACACGGACTTTGACTCGGAAGAAGTGAAGTCTTATTCGGGTATGGCAGGCTACGATATGCCCTCTAAAAGATGTCCGAATTGCGGTGCGGAACTCGACCGCTTGGGCTTTGATATTCCCTTTGAAACTTTCCTCGGTTTTGACGGAGATAAGGAGCCGGATATCGACTTAAACTTCTCAGGAGAATATCAGGCGAAAGCGCATGCCTACACAGGAACGATTTTCGGAGAAGAAAATACCTTTAAGGCCGGGACCATCGGTACGCTAGCCGAAAAGACGGCCTACAGTATGATCAAGAATTACTATGAAGAAAGAGGAGAGCAGAAGCGAAATGCGGAGATTGATCGCCTTGTGCAGGGTCTGACCGGAATCCGAAGAACCACAGGACAGCATCCCGGTGGCATTGTTGTACTTCCTCACGGAGAGGACATCAATACCTTTACTCCGGTACAGCACCCCGCAAATGATGTGGAAAGCCCGATTATTACCACGCACTTTGACTATCATAAGATTGACCATAACCTCTTAAAGCTGGATATTCTCGGGCACGATGATCCGACCATGATTCGAAAATTGCAGGACTTAACGGGGCTTGATCCGGTAAAAGACATTCCCTTGGATTCCAAGGAAGTTATGGATCTTTTTCGCTCCACGGAGATTTTGGGAATCAAGCCGGAAGACATTCACGGAGTAAAACTCGGTTGTCTCGGTATACCGGAGTTCGGAACCGGCTTTGCGATGCAAATGGTAGTGGATACGAAACCGCAGTATCTTTCCGACCTGATTCGCATTTCCGGACTTTCCCACGGTACCGATGTGTATCTAAACAATGCGCAGGATCTGATTTTAAACGGGGTAACGACTCTCCGTGATGCGATATGCTGTAGAGACGACATCATGGTCTATCTCATGCACATGGGGCTGGATCCCTCCGAAAGTTTTACCATCATGGAGGCGACCAGAAAGCATAAGCCCTTAAAAGAAGAGTGGTGCCAGGATATGCGCGACCACGGTGTACCGGAGTGGTATATCGATGCCTGTAAGAAAATCAAGTACATGTTCCCTAAAGCCCATGCTGCAGCCTATGTAATGATGGCTTACCGCGTGGCTTACTGTAAGGTTTTTTACCCGAAAGAATATTATACGGCATATTATTCCGTGCGTGCGGACGGCTTTGATTTTGATAAAATGTGCTTCGGGGTGGAGAAGCTCCGCTTCTACATGCAGGAGTATCTGGAAAAGGATAAACTTTCCGCGACAGAAAATCTTTGTCTTCGCGATATGCGTATCTGTGAGGAAATGTATGTAAGAGGTATTCGCTTTGCAAAGCTCGATATTTATAAGGCGAAGGCTAAGGACTTTCAGATTACAGAAGAAGGAGAAATCATGCCTTCCTTCAGCTGTATAGCGGGACTTGGAGAGGCGGTAGCCCTCGGTCTTGAAGAGGGGGCAAAATACGGTCCCTACCTTTCCAAGGACGATTTTGTGCAAAGAACACATTGCCCCAAGGCATTTGCCGACAAATTCCATGAATTAGGACTACTGGGAGAAATTCCCCTATCCAATCAAATCTCTCTTTTTGACTAAGAAGATTGAAATTTTGTCTCTTTTTCGATACAATATGACTATCCATTTTGTTATCAACGAGTTTTCTGTGGGAACGCTTCAGACTCTCGTTGCAAAAGAGGGCTGAATAGAATAGGTTCTCACAAGAAGCTAAGATTGGAGGAAAGGTTTCTATGAAGGTGTATGATACCGGAAGTATTCGTAATGTTGTTCTTTTAGGGCACGGCAGTGCCGGAAAAACGACTGTAGCAGAGTGTCTTTGCTATGTGACCAAAGTGACAAACAGACTGGGCAGCGTAGACGAAGGCAATACCGTTTCCGACTTTGATAAGGAAGAAAAGAAGAGAAAGTTTTCCATTTCCACAAGCTTACTTCCGATTGAGTATAAGGGAGAAGACGGAGATTTAAAGATCAATATTCTGGATACGCCGGGTTACTTTGATTTCGTAGGAGAGGTTGAAGAGGCAGTCAGCGCTGCCGATGCCGCCATTATCGTAGTGAACGGAAAATCCGGTATTGAGCCCGGTACCGTAAAGGCATGGGAGCTTTGCGAGGAGAATCATCTTCCCAGACTCTTCTTTGTAACCAATATGGATGACGATAAGGCTTCTTTCCGTCAGCTCGTTTTGGATCTGGAGAAGCGTTTCGGTAAGTCCGTGGCTCCTTTCCAGTTACCGATTCGTGAAAATGAGAAATTTGTCGGCTTTGTCAATGTCGTTAAGATGGCAGGTCGCCGTTTTACCAATTTAAATGAATATGAGGCTTGTCCTATTCCCGATTATGTGGAGAAGCACTTGAATATTGCTCGTTCTTCCTTATTGGAAGCCGTTGCAGAGAGCTCCGAGGAACTCATGGAGAAGTACTTTGCCGGAGAAGAGTTTACGACAGAGGAAATCCAAACTGCTTTACGGGAAAATGTAAAGCATTGTAATGTTGCCCCGATTCTGATGGGCTCCGGTATCCATGTACAGGGCTTCAATGTCCTTTTGCAGGTTATCGATAAGTATTTCCCGTCCCCGAAAGAGCTCGAGGCTATCGGTGTGGATGCTTCTACCGGCGAGCATTTTACTGCGCACTATAATGACGAAGCAACCATCAGCGGAAGAGTATGGAAGACCATTGCGGATCCCTTCCTTGGAAAATACTCCTTATTTAAGATTTGTACCGGTGTTTTAAAGGCGAACTCCGAAGTTTACAATGTTAATAAAGAGGCCACAGAGAAAATCGGTAAGCTCTATGTTTTAAGAGGAAACATCCCGATTGAAGTTCCGGAATTAAAGAGTGGGGACTTGGGTGCCGTTGCAAAACTGAGTATTACCGAGACAGGAGACAGTATTGCAGTTCGAAATGCACCGATTATTTACCATGCACCGAAGCTTTCCATTCCTTACACCTATATGGCTTATACCGCGGAAAATAAGGCGGATGAGGATAAACTCTCCACAGCTCTTCAGAGAATGATGGACGAGGATCGTACGCTTAAGGTAAAGGCAGATCCGGAAAACAGACAAAGCTTAATTTACGGTATCGGAGAGCAGCAGTTGGAAGTTCTCGCCTCCCGCTTAAAAGACCGCTACAATGTTTCTCTTATCTTAACTAAGCCGAAGTTTGCTTATAGAGAGACGATTAAGAAGACCGCCAAGGTACAGGGTAAGTATAAGAAGCAGTCCGGCGGACACGGCCAGTACGGTGATGTAGTGATGGAATTCTCTCCGAGCTTCGACTATGACCAAGCTTATACCTTTAAGGAGCAGGTTTTCGGCGGAGCCGTTCCGAAGAACTATTTCCCGGCTGTAGAAAAGGGAATTCAGGAATCCTGCAAGAAGGGCCCCTTGGCAGGTTACCCGGTTGTTGGCGTACAGGCTGTTCTCTTAGACGGATCCTACCACCCGGTAGACTCCTCCGAGCAAGCCTTTAAGACTGCGGCTTCCATGGCATTTAAGGACGGTTTTATGCAGGCTAATCCTGTTCTCCTTGAGCCAATTGCCCGCCTCGCGGTAAATGTACCCGACAGCTACACCGGAGACATTATGGGAGATTTAACGAAGAGAAGAGGAAGAATTCTCGGTATGAATGCCGTACACGGCGGAAAGCAGCTCATTGAAGCGGAGCTTCCGATGAGTAATCTTTACCTCTATAATACGGATCTTCGCTCCATGACAGGCGGATCCGGATCCTTCTCCTTTGAATTTGACCGTTATGAGCAGGCGCCCGGTGATATCCAAAACATCGTAATTGCTGAAGCGAAAGAAAGAGCTGCGGCAGAAGAGTAAATAAGAAGATAAGAAATGAGAATCGAGTAGGAGGCGGTGACTAACCGCCGTCCTCTCACAGCACTGTACGTACGG
>CAUTEL010000047.1:0-9071 GCA_963537185.1 uncultured Oribacterium sp.
GACTTATAGAAAATATTTATCCATTAAAAATACAGGATAATCCGATAGAACAGATATTGCTTTTAAACGGTCTTTTCAGTTACTATAGGACTAATTGAAAAGGATGATCAATAAGAAGTGAAGATGCCCTGCATACCTTGTGCTGTCTTTCCATAAAACGGGTTTCAAGGAAGGACGGCGCAGGGAGCAGGAAATTGTTTTTTAGAGAGGAGTAAGAGATGACAAAGCTTTATGAAAGACTGGAGAGATGCTATAAGAGTATCGAGGATAAAATTCCGTTTCGCCCTCATCTCGCCTTGGTTCTAGGATCGGGACTTGGAGACTTTGCAGAAAGAATCGAGATAGAAGCGAGTATCGACTACCATGATATTACGGATTTTCCGGTTTCTACGGTAAGCGGACACAAGGGCAGATTTGTTTTTGGACATATCGGATCGGTGCCTGTCGTAATCATGCAAGGTAGAGTGCATTACTATGAAGGCTATGCCATGGAAGATGTGGTACTTCCTGCAAGACTTATGCACCTTATGGGCGCGAAGATTCTTTTCTTGACGAATGCCTGCGGTTCTGCAAATCCGGCATATCAGGCGGGAGACTTTATGCTCCTTACCGACCATATTCTCTACTCCGTTCCGAATCCTTTAATCGGAGCAAATGCCGAGGAGCTCGGTTTGCGTTTTCCGGATATGTCGGAGGTCTATGACAAGGAGCTTCGAAAGGACATTCTTGCTGTTGCCAAGGAACAGGGACTTTCTCTTAGAGAAGGTGTATATATGCAGTTTAGCGGTCCGAGTTTTGAGACGCCGCAAGAAGTGAAAATGGCACATATTTTAGGGGCGGATGCTGTAGGAATGAGTACAGCTTGTGAAGCGATTGCCGGACGGCACTGCGGTATGCGGGTTTGCGGTATTTCCTGCATCTCCAACCTGGGAGCCGGACTTTCCAAAGAGCCTCTTAGTGATGATGATGTGAAGATCGTGGCCGATCAGGCAGCCCCCCGCTTTAGAGAGCTTGTTACGGAAGCCATTCAGCGTATGGTGAAAGCATAAGAAGAGCGTTTACGGAATAGGAAGACGGACACAGTAATAAATATATAGAATAGGGATATATTGGAGCCGGTTTTCTTGATAAAAAAGCCACTCTGTGATACTTGTATAGGAAATGCAGGAGGGAAAAAGAAATGGGGCAGGACAGTTTAAAAGAGGAAGAAATTGTAGAATTACTTTCCGGAATTGAGAATGTTCGTTTAAATGAGGATGAGTCTGCGGTTGTGATTGTAGACCAGACCGCACTTCCGGGAAAGAAGGAGTTTTTGGAACTGGGAGATGCAAAGGCACTCTATGATGCCATCTTTGAACTAAAGGTACGCGGTGCACCGGCAATCGGAATCTGCGCGGCTTACGGTATCTTTATTTTGGCAAAGCAGATTCAGGCGGATTCGGGAGAGGCTTTTTATAAGAAGTTTAAGGAGAATGCAGCGTATCTGAATTCTTCCCGGCCAACAGCCGTAAACTTAAGCTGGGCACTTTATCGCATGGAAGAGCTGGTAAAGGCAAACATTTCCAAAACTCCTAAGGAAATTGTTTCCTTATTAAGAGAAGAGAGTAGAAAAATTCAGGCGGAAGATGCCGCAATGTGTAAGGCCATCTCCGAGTACGGACTTTCTTTGTTAAAGGACGGTGACGGGATTTTAACGCATTGCAATGCAGGTCCCTTGGCTACTTCCAAGTACGGAACGGCCCTCGGCCCGCTCTTCCTCGGAAAGGAAAGAGGAATGAATTTCCATGTCTTTTCCGATGAGACAAGACCGCTTTTACAAGGAGCAAGGCTTACTTCTTATGAACTCGAGCAGGGAGGTATAGATGTGACCTTAATATGTGACAATATGGCAAGTATTGTCATGAAAAACGGTTGGGTGCAGGCTTGCCTCGTGGGTTGTGATCGAGTTGCGGCAAATGGAGACGCTGCCAATAAAATCGGAACGAGCGGAGTGGCTATTCTTGCAAAGCATTACGGAATCCCCTTCTATGTTTTGGGACCGAGCTCCACCATCGACTTTAACTGTAAAACGGGAGAAGATATTGTAATAGAGGAGAGAAACCCGGAAGAAATTAAGAGCAAGTTCTATGAAAAGCCTATGGCGCTTTCCTCTGTAAAATGCTATAACCCCGCATTTGATGTAACGGATAACAGTTTGATCACGGCAATCATTACGGAGAGAGGAATCTTAAGAGCACCTTACACGGAATCCTTGAAGAAGGCTTTTCCGGAACGGGTTATAGAGTAAAAAAATTATGGAGATAGCGTAGGGAAAAAGAGCCCTGCGATACTCATAAAAGCTAAACCTGTACGAGAGGGGATTTCAATGAAAGAAGAGAAAGAAACTTTTCGTATGCAAACTTTTTTTAAAGGAGAGGAAAGAATTATGAAAAAAACTTGGAAAGTTCTGACAGGTCTTGTGCTTGTAGCATCCCTGTTGGCAGGCTGCGGTGCATCCGGTGCGGCGAAGTCCACCACTGCCGCTCAAGGAGAGAATGCAACTAAGGCAGCTGCTGAGGGAGAAGCGGCAAAGGACGGCGAGGAGAAGAAGGGCTTAAAGATTGCCATCGTTTCCAGCCCTTCCGGAGTAGATGACGGAAGCTTTAACCAGGATAACTACAACGGTATCTTAAGCTTTATTGAGAAGCACCCGGATGCGACAGTGACTCCCGTTCGTGAGGAAACAGGAGATACAGCGGCTGTTATGCAGGCTGTAAACGATATCGTGGCCGACTATGATGTTTTGGTTTGCTGCGGCTTCCAGTTTGCAGGAATCGGAACCATTGCAAAGGATAACCCCGATACAAAGTTTATCTTAGTGGACTCCTATCCTGTAGATGCTGACGGACAGGAAGTATCCCTTGATAATGTTTACGCTATGCAGTTTAAGGAGCAGGAGAGCGGCTTCTTCGCAGGAATTGCAGCAGCTTTAGAGACGAAGAGCGGAAAGGTTGCCGTAGTTAACGGTATCGCTTATCCGTCTAACGTAAACTATCAGTACGGCTTCATGTCCGGCGTAAACTATGCAAAGGCAAAGTATGAGGCAAAGGCTGAATATGTAGAGATTCCTTCTTATGCAGGAACCGATGTAACCAATAAAAATGTTGGCGGAAACTATATCGGAAACTTCTCCGATGAAGCAACCGGTAAGGTAGTTGGTAAGGCACTTCTTGATCAGGGTGTTGACATCATGCTTGTTGCAGCAGGTGGATCCGGAAACGGTGTATTTACCGCTGTGAAGGAAGCGGGAGATGCACAGGTTATCGGATGCGACGTTGACCAGTATGATGACGGAGCTAACGGCGACAAGAACATTATCTTAACTTCTGTTCTTAAGGTTATGCACTCCAACGTGGAGAAGCAGCTCGAGAAGGTTCTTGACGGAAGCTTTAAGGGTGAAAATGCGCTTCTTGGTGCAGATACTGATTCTACCGGCTATGTAAGTGCTGACGGAAGACAGCAGCTTTCCGCAGAGACACTGGAGAAACTTGCTGATGTGTACAAGAAGGTACAGAGCGGGGAGATTGTTCCTGCTGCGAACTTTAACAACATGACACCGGATGATTTCACAGGCTTAAAGTAAAAGAATAAGCTGTAGGGGCGGCTGCCCGGTAAGAAGGATATTCCTGCCGGACAGCTGTCTTATTATAATGTACATAAAGCGTGTCGATCTCGTCCATCGAGATAGAGAGGAAACAGCATGTCCGAATATATTGTTGAGATGAAGCATATCACCAAGCGTTTTCCGGGAATCGTGGCAAATGATGATGTCTCCTTAGGGATAAAAGAAGGAGAGATATTTGCTCTTTTGGGAGAAAACGGTGCCGGAAAATCCACCCTTATGAGCATGCTCTTCGGTATGTATGAGCCTGATGAGGGAGAGATTTGGATTAGAGGGAAAAAGGAAAATATCAGTTCTCCAAGCTATGCAAGTAAATTGAATATCGGTATGGTTCATCAGCACTTTAAGCTGATACAGAACTATAGCATTACGGAAAATATCATCCTGGGCTTGCCTTCAAGGGATAAAAGGCTGGGCTTTTTGCCGTATGTGGATTTAAAGAAGGCGGAGGCAAAGGTTGCTGCGCTTTCTGAAAAATACGGACTGGAAGTCAATCCCAAGGATATCATTGAAAATGTAGGTATTTCCGTGCAGCAGCGTGTAGAAATTCTGAAAATGCTTTATCGAGAGGCTGAAATTCTGATTTTTGATGAGCCGACCGCGGTACTGACACCCCAGGAAATCTCCTTCCTTTTAGATATTATTCGGGGGCTTCGAGATAAGGGGAAGACCATTATTTTGATTACGCATAAGCTCGCGGAAATCAAGCAGGTGGCGGATCGTTGCGCAATTTTAAATAGGGGAAAGCTTATTGATATATTGGATGTTCAGGAGACTTCGGCAAAGACCATGGCGAATCTTATGGTTGGCCGTGAGGTGAACTTTACGGTGGAAAAGCCGGATCCAAAATACGGAAAGACTGTTCTTCAGGTAGAGAATCTTACGGTGAAAAATCGGGACGGCTTCTCCGTTGTGAGAAATGTCAGCTTCTCCATTCGAAGCGGAGAAATCTTTGCGATTGCCGGTGTTGCCGGAAACGGACAGGTGGAAATTGCGGATGCGATAGCAGGGCTTGTGAAGATTTCCGAAGGGAAGCTTATCTTAAACGGCAAGGACATCAGCTTGGAAAGTATTAGGAGGAGGATTCTGGAAGGAATCTCTTATATTCCGGAGGATAGACAGGATGTAGGGCTTGTGATGGATTTCTCTTTGGAAGACAACCTCGTTTTAAAGACCTATAGAAATGAACGATTTTCCCAAAAAGGGATATTATCTCACAAGGCAATTCGGGAAAATGGAGAAGAGCTTATCGCAAAGTATGATATTCGTTCCGGACAGGGCTGTCAGACGATTGTGCGTTCCATGAGCGGTGGAAACCAGCAGAAGGCTATTATCGGAAGAGAAATAGAGCTCGATTCAGAGCTGATGATTTTTGTGCAGCCTACGAGAGGCTTGGATATCGGTGCTATCGAGAACATCCATAAGCAGATTATTGCGGAGAGAAATGCCGGAAAGGCGATTCTCCTGATTTCTCTTGAGCTTGATGAAATCATGAACTGTGCGGATACAATCGGGGTTATTTATAATGGAGAAATGCAAAAGATTGCCGATGCGAAGGAGCTTAGCACAAATCAGGTAGGAGAGTTTATGATGGGGGTAAAACATGAAAAACAGTAAGACGAAGGGAAAGAGTCTGCTGCTTAGGCTTCTTGGGCAGGAAAAAACGCAGAATATCACAATACCCATATTTGCTATTGTTTTAAGCCTTTTTGCCGGTGCGGTAATCATTCTTTTACAGGGAAAGAACCCCTTAATTGCGTATATGAATTTACTCCAAGGTTCCGGTATTTTACCAAAGGAAAGCTATGCGGGCTATAAGAATATTCTGACAGATTTTTGCAGCTTCTTAAATGCCTGGACACCGATGATTTTTGCCTCACTTGCCGTTGCTGTTGCGCTTCGTGCGGGGCTTTTTAATATCGGGGTAGCCGGACAAATGCTCACTGCGGGCTTTGTGAGCTCCGTATTTATAGGATACAGCAACCTGCCAGCCGGAATAGCCAAAGCTCTTGTGATTCTTATCGGTATTCTTGTCGGTATGGCGCTGGGCGCATTTGTAGGAGTTCTAAAGCATCGCTTTAATATTAACGAGGTAGTTTCTACCATTATGGTGAACTATATTGCGCAGTATGTTATCGCATTTTTCATCAATACCTATTTTGTGAATCCGACCTCCAGACAGTCCAAGCCGGTTTCAGCGGCTTCCCGTCTGACTCTTATGGATACGCTTGTAGGAAATTTGAAAATTGACATTCCGCTTGCGATAGTTTTGGCACTGCTTGTTGCGTTTTTGATTCAGTTTGTCCTGGACAGAACCTGCTTCGGCTTTGAGATTAAGAGCGTGGGCTTCAGCAAGAAGGCTTCCCGCTATGCCGGTATTCCGGTGGGAAAGAATCTGGTACTGACTATGGCGCTTTCCGGTGCACTTGCAGGCCTTGCCGGTGTCAGCTATTATCTTGGCTATTTCGGCTCTATCCAGCCAAGAGTTTTGCCGAGTATGGGATTTGACTCTATTGCGGTAGCTCTTCTTGGAAACAGCAATCCTATCGGAATCGTGTTCTTCTCTTTTTTCATTACAATATTAAGCAAGGGAAGCACCTATATGAACTCGGCATCAGGCCTTGAGTCCGAGATTGCTTCCGTA
Source organism: uncultured Oribacterium sp. (assembly GCA_963537185.1). Lineage (GTDB taxonomy): Bacteria > Bacillota > Clostridia > Lachnospirales > Lachnospiraceae > Oribacterium. The sequence continues at coordinate 6,306 of CAUTEL010000047.1, forward strand.
ATCACCGGTATCATTCTTCTTTTCTCTGCTTGCAATGCCTATATTCGTTACCTTGTAAATAAGGAAAAGCTGGAAATGGAAGGAGGGAAAGTATAATGGAAAGAATCATTATTGACGGACTGTCCTTTTCTCTTCCGCTTTTTATCATGGCTGTAGGTGGAATTTACAGTGAGAAAAGCGGAATTACAAACCTCGCTCTGGAAGGTTTTCAGGGTATGGGAGCTTTTACAGGAGCACTCGCAGCGGTCATTATGATGAATCTTGGAATCGGAAACGCAACTACGCAGTTTTATGCGGCGATATTCTTTGCAGTGCTTGGCGGAGCCTTATATTCCCTGCTTCATGCAGTGCTATGCATTCGGATGAAAGCAAATCAGGTCATCAGCGGCGTGGTGCTGAATATTCTGGCCATGTCCTTAACTGCCTACCTTTGTAAGGCTCTTAACAAGGGACTTTTCCATGCGGCATCCGATAAGTTTGTGCTGAGCGTTTCGGATAAATTTACAGTGCCCGGACTTTCCGCAATTCCCGTTTTAGGCGCGTTTTTTAAAGACATTTATCCTTTTGAAGTTTTGATTATTCTGATAGCAATTGTATGCTGGTACATTCTTTATCAGACTCGTTATGGAATGAACCTTCGAGCTTGCGGAGACAATCCGCATGCCTTGGATGCGGCAGGAGAAAGTGTGAGCCGAACCCGTACCATTGCGGTAATGTTTTCCGGAGCTCTTTCCGGTCTTGCGGGCATTTGTTTTGCTTATTCCATTTCCGGAAACTTTTCTTCCGCAATTTTTGTGGGCTACGGCTATCTTTCCATTGCGGCCATGATTTTCGGAAATTGGACCATCCTTCCAACCTTGGCTTCCTGCCTGCTCTTCGGCTTTGCCCGTTCCGGCGGATATTTTCTGGTGCAGAAGATGCAGATGCCAAGCAGCTACTCGGATCTGGCTATGACACTGCCCTATATCTTGACCTTGCTGCTTTTGATTTTCTTCTCGAAGTTGAATAGAGCACCAAGAGCTTTGGGGGAGACTTACGATAAGGGTAAGCGGTAAAAGCGATAAGAGATAACGAAAAGAGAAGGCTCGAAGAGAAACAAGAGAAAAACAAGAAAAGAAAAGCAAGAAGAGAAAACGTAGAAGCGTCAAACAAGATGAAACAAGATGTCTCAGGCTTCGCCTGCGCCACTTGTTAAGAATAATGAAAAGGCTAAGAAACATAAATGCATAGAAAACAAGGAAGGGATGGCTATGGGAATTCGTTTTTATAATGCAAGAATCTTGGCTATGCAGGACAATATGGAAATCATAGAGGGAGAGCTCTGGACGGAAAAGGAGCGAATCAGCTACATCGGCCCGCAGAGAAAAGATATACAGGCAAGTTTTGAACGGGAAATCGACCTAAAAGGGAATCTCATTCTTCCCGGTTTTAAGGATGCGCATACCCACTCTGCCATGACTTTCCTTCGCTCCTATGCGGATGACCTCCCCCTATGGGACTGGCTTTCGAAACAGGTCTTTCCCATGGAGGCGAAGCTCACGAGAGAGGACATTTATTCCTTTTCGAAGATTGCAATTCTTGAGTATTTAAGCTCAGGTATCACGGCCTCTTTTGATATGTATTTTCATCCGGAGGAAATGGCGCGCCTTGCCGTAGATACGGGATTTCGCACCGTTTTGCTTTCCGGTTTAAGCAATTTCAATTTTTCTTTGGAAGAAATGCGGGACTGCTATCAGAAATACAATGCCTTTCATCCCCTTGTTTCCTATCGGCTTGGATTCCATGCGGAATACACGACTTCGAAAGAATTAATGGAAGGCATAGCAAAAATTTCGGAAGAGTTTAAGGCACCGGTATTTACCCACAATTCCGAGACAAAGGGAGAGGTGGAAGGGTGTCTTGAACGATACGGCATGACTCCGACTGCCCTTATGGACGCTCTCGGTATGCTGAACTACGGCGGAGGCGGATACCATTGCGTTTACTTAAGTGATGAAGACATGGACATTTTCAAAAAGAGAGGTATGACGGTTGTTACGAACCCGGGCTCCAATATGAAGCTGGCAAGCGGTGTGCCCAGAACGGCTGAACTCCTAAAAAGAGGGATTCCCATGGCAATCGGTACGGATGGTGCGGCGAGCAACAACTGCCTGGATATGTTCCGAGAAATGTTTCTGGTTACCGGACTTGCCAAGATACGGGAAGAGGATGCAAGTGTAGTTTCCGCGGAAGAGGTTTTGAAAATGGCCTGTGTGAACGGAGCGCATTGTATGGGACTTAAAGACGCGGACTGTCTTTCCGAAGGTAAGCTTGCGGATCTTTGTGTGCTGGACCTTCATCAGCCAAATATGCAGCCCGTGAATTCCATTGTGAAAAATATCGTCTATAGCGGCAGTAAGCAAAATGTAGAGCTCACCATGGTAAACGGAAAGATTCTTTATGAAAAGGGAGCGTTCTTTATCGGAGAAGATCCCGAAGAAATCTATGAGAAGGCCAATCGTCGTATGCAGGAATTAAAGGGGTAAAGATGAGAGTAGGAATAATCGGAACAGGATTTATTGCGGATGTCCATGCTGCAGCATTGCGAGCGGCAGGACAGGATATCGTGGCAATTTGCGGAAACGAGGAGGCGGTTCTCGCCTCCTTTGCCAAGAAATGGAGTATTGCAAACAGCTATGCGGATTATCGGGATATTCCTTTGGAAAATCTTGACGCCGTGCATATCTGTACACCGCCAAATACACACTATGCCATAGCGAAGTATTT